>NZ_JCABYM010000069.1:0-53315 GCF_059499385.1 Limnoglobus sp.
CCCCCCCCCGGGTTGGGGGGGGGTGGGGGTGGGGGGGGGGGGCCCAACCTCCCTCACGCAGGAGGAGCGTCTTCGCGTCCGTGACGCTCTCACCCCCTCACCCCGGCCCTCTCCCCCGCAAAGCCGGGGGAGAGGGAGAAAGATCGGCGGGTCGGCGCAAAGCCTTGACCCGCCCCACAAGATCACAGCGCCCGCGCCATCTCCTGCCACCCGATGACGGCCGCGATCCCCGTCACGACCGCCAGCAGCACCAGGATCAGCCCGCAACGGAGCAGGAACACCCGCCACTGGATGCCGCGCTCCATATCCGGGTTCCGCATCAGCTCCGAGAGGAACCGAATCCGCTCGGTAATCGGCCCGTGCTGCCACGACCGGACCAGTCCCCAAAACCGCTTCCAGAACGACAGCGTTTCGGGCGTGTTCCCCTTGCTCGCATCCATCCCGTTCAGGTCCGCCACCCGCTCGAGCGCCCGGATCATCGCGTCGATGCCGTTCGCCGACAGGTCGCCGCCGGACGCCACCCGGCAGCCGTAGATGTCCGCCTGCCGCTCGCACCGCCGGGAGAGGAAGCCGAACACCACGAAGAGGTACGCGAGTAGCGCCCCGAGCGGCGGCAGCCCGGCCCACGGCTCCCACGCCTTGGCGTCGATCCAACTCATCTCCGCCAGTCCGGTGAACCCCAGCCCGACGACGGCGGCGACGGCCGGGGCGCTGAGCAAGAAAAAGAGCGCGTAGTACGGGATGTGCCAGTGCTTGGCGTGGCCGACCTCGTGGCCGAACACCGCGTCCAACTCGTCCGGGGCCATCGACTCGACTAGCCGGTCGGTAAACACGACGTACCGCGCCCACGGCACGACGCCCACGACCATCGCGTTCGCCATGGCCCCGCGGGTCGGCCAGACGAGCAGGTTCGTGTACCCGAACCGGTGGCGGCGGGCGAGTTCTTCCAACCGGTCCCGGACCGGCCCCCGCGGCATCGGGACGAGGCCGAGTGCGGGCTTCAACAGCACCGGGAGCATCACGAATAGGACCGGCACCATCGCGAACGCGACCAGCTGCGCGGCCAGGCTGTTCGCCGCCTCCGGGGCGAGCCGCACGAACGTCTGCTGGGCCGCGAACAGCACGACCGGCAGCATCACGAGGAACGCGAACGGCCGCAGGTGGAAGAAGAAGTACCCGGTGCGGGACCAGAACGAGCGGTCCGAATCGACGGCCGCGTGGAACATCCGCTCCGCGTCGTAGTGGACCAGCCAGGACGTAAACACGGTCAACAGGTACGGGGCCGGGACGAGCAACTCCGCCATCGGCGCGAGGATGCGGCCGTGGTCGGACGGGAAGATCGCGCGGTTCCAGACCGTCCAGCCCCAGCCGAGGCCGACGACGACGAGCACGCCCATCGCGAGGTTGACGTACCCCAGGATGCGGCGGTAGCGGTTGTACTTCGTGGCGATTTCCGCCCGGCGGGACGGTTCCGCGCGGACCACGGACGCGGCCCACCGGCTGAGGACGAGGGCTGCCCCGAGCGGGATGAGCAAGGCGAACGCGGTCAGGGCAAGGCTGCCGCTGCCGCCGAACCCGAACGGGGGTTCCGGCCAGGGGACGCGGGCACACGACGCGGTCAGCAGCAGGACGAGGACGATCGGCATGGAGGTATTTTAGGACACGACGAGCTAGATCGTGATGTTCATGTTTGCCATCAATTTTTGCACGTGCTTCGCGAGCAGGTCGAGTTCCAGGTTCACCGTCGCGCCGACGCCTTTTTGCCCCAGCGTCGTGTGGTCGCGCGTGTGGGGAATGACCATGACGTGAAACCTCCCCGCGGCCGTTTTCACGACGGTCAGGCTGATCCCATCCACGGCAATCGAGCCTTTGTCCACCATCAAGTCGTCGAACGCCGGCGGGCAGGCGAACTCGACCATGAGCCACTCGCCCTGCTGTTCCTTTTTCGTAATCGTGCCGACGCCGTCGATGTGGCCGGTGACGAAGTGGCCGCCGAGCCGGTCGCCGACGCGGAGGGCCTGCTCGAGGTTCACGCCATCGCCGACTGCGAGGCGGCCGAGGTTCGTCTTGAGGAGCGTCTCCGGGCCGACCTGGAACTCGAACCGGTCGCCGGCGTGCTTCGTCACGGTCAGGCAACAGCCGTTGACGGCGATGCTCTCGCCGAGCGTCGGCGTGATCGACGGGTCCGCGACAGTGAGGGTCCGCCCGCCGTGGCCGTCCTCGGTGACGGCGGCGACGCGGGCCAACGATTGAACGAGTCCGGTGAACATGGCGGAAATTCTAGAGTTTTTGCTCGACAAAGCCCCCGCGACACGTTATTCGCTCCCAGAATCAGGCTATTTTTCGCGGAGTTCCCGATGGGAATGCTCGACCACTGGCATCCAGTGCTGCCCGGCCACGCGCTCAAGGACAAGCCCCACGGCATCCAGCTGGCCGGGCGGTTGATCTGCCTGTTCCGAACGAGCGACGGTCAGGTCGCGGCCATCGACGACGTGTGCCCGCACCGCCGGCTGAAGCTGAGTTACGGCCGGGTGGTGAACGACCGCGTCGAGTGCAAGTACCACGGCTGGACGTTCAACGGGTGCGGCGACGGGGAAAGCCCGAGCACGCCGAAGATGCACACCTGCACCGAGAGCTTCGACGCCCGCGAGGAACACGGGTTCGTCTGGGTCAAGTCCCGGCACAGCGCCCCGGCGTTCCCGGAGATCAACAACGACAACTACTACCACCTGGGCAATTTCCTGCATACCGTCCCCGCGCCGCTGGAATTGACGGTGGACAACTTCACCGAGATCGAGCACAGCGGCACGGTCCACGACACGTTCGGGTACGACCTGCCGCGGATGCACGAGGTGAAGGTGCAGTTCGAGCCGACGGAAAAGACAGTGACGGTGCGGAACGTCGGGCCGACGAAAATCCTGCACCCGCTGTTCCGGTGGCTGCTCGGCATTCGCAAGGGCGACCTGTTCCACGACCACTGGACGACGCACTTCTCGCCGGTCTACAGCGTGTACGACCACTGGTGGACCGCGCCGGACGGCGGCCGCGAGGCGATGGTCCGGTGGCGGCTGTACATGTTCTTCTGGCCGGTGGACGGGAAGCGAACGAACGTCACGTCGTTCGTGTACGCCAAGAGCCGCTACCCCGGCCCGGCCGGCGGGCTGCGGCTGGCGAAATATCTGTTCCGCCGCGAGGTGGACCGCGAGGTGCGGCAGGACATCGCCATGCTCGAACACATGGCCGACCACAACCCGACGCTTGAAGGGATGAAGCTCAGCCGGTTCGACAAAGTGTTAGGGTTGACGCGGGAGCGGATCGCGCGGATTTATCGCGGCGAGCCGGTCGGCCGGATCGCCGTAGCATAGCGGGATGGGAATACTCGACCATTGGCATCCCGTCTTGGCGGTTCGCGAACTCGGCCGGAAGCCGGCGGCCGTGAAGCTGTGCGGCCGCAACCTCGTTTTGTTTCGCACGAAGTCCGGCTCCGTCGGGGCGCTCGAAGACTTCTGCCCGCACCGCCGGAGCAAGCTCAGTTCCGGCGTCGTCGTCGGCGACCGGCTCCGCTGCCAGTACCACGCCTGGACGTTCGACTGCCAGGGGAACGGCGAAAGCCCCGGCACGCCGAAGCTGACCGCCTGCGCCGTCAGCTACGACGTGCGCGAGGCTCACGAGTACCTCTGGGTGAAGCCTCGCGGCGCGGCCGCCGAGTTCCCGGACCTGGACTTCGCCGGCTACACCCGGATCGGCGAGATGCGGCACCACTTCCCCGCGCCGTTCGAGCTGGTCCTCGACAACTTCGTGGACATCGAGCACACGACGATCAACCACCACACGTTCGGCCACGGCCTCGACGGCATCGCGGCCGTCACCGTGAACTGCGAGTCGGACGACCGCACGGCGACGATCCGCACGGCCGGGCCGACGAAGAGCATCCCGTTCCACAAGAAGGCGTTCCTCGGCGCGTGGTCGGGCTACCACTTCCACGCGGACGACACGATCTTGTTTTCGCCGCTCTACGTCCGCTACGACCACTACTGGAAGCACCCGGCCGACGGCCGCGAGGGGATGGTCCGCTGGCGGCTCTACCTGTTCTTCGTGCCGGCGGACGACGCGACGACGAACGTGGTGTCGTTCATGTACGCGAAGTCGCGGTGGCCGGGGGCGTCCGTCGGGTGGAAGGCGATCGGCCCGCTGTACCTGTGGGAGACCGACCGCGAGTTGAAGCGCGACCTGGCGCTACTCGAAAACCTAGCCGACAAGAGCGTCGATTTGGAAGGGATGAAGTTGAGCCGCTTCGACAAGATTTTGGGCCTGACCCGCGAGCGCATCGAGCGTATCTATCGGGGCGAAAGCCCAGGGTCGGCCGACCCTGGGCTTTCGCCCTCAACGCCACCGGAATAGCCGCAGAGCGACGAAGAAGCTGACGACGCCCCACGCCATCAAGATGACCGTTGGCCGCACGACGGCCGACAGCCCGGCCCCGTCGTTCATCACGTCCCGCAGGGCGTTGATGAGGACCGTCAGCGGCAGCGCCTGGATGAATGGCTGCATCACGTCCGGGAACCGGTCGGCCGAGAAGAACACGCCGGACAGCAGGTACATCGGCAGCATGACCGCGTTCATCAGGCCGGACACGGTTTCAATCGTCTTCGCCCGGCACGCCACGAGCAGCCCGATGCCGCCGAAACACGTCCCGCCGGCGAGGAGGAGGACGAGGAACGCGAGCGGGTCGCCGAACACCTTCACGCCGAACACGAGCCACGCGAACCCCATCAGCAGTACGATCTCGATCATCGTGAAGATGAGCCGGCTGATGACGAGGCTGAGCATGAAGTCGCTCTTCCGCATCGGCGTGGCGAGGAACCGCTTGAGCAACTTCCGCACCCGCATGTCCACGATGACGAACCCGACGCCCCACAGCCCGCCGCCCATCAGGTTCGTGCCGATCAGGCCGGGGATGAGGAAGTCGATGTACCGCGCCCCCGGCTCGTCGAGCGTCGATTCCGTCGGCCGGGCGGCGGTCGGGAACTGGTCGCGGAGCAGCACGTTCTCGACCGCGTTCTTCGCCAGCACCGCCTCCGGCCGGTTCGGCTCGACGAGGTAGTCCGGCCCGCCCGACACGGCCGGCGTCACGACGATGTCCGTCTTCGCGGTGCGCATCCGGTTGCGGGTCGTGACGGCGTCGCCGAGGACCACCTGTAAGCGGGGGTCTTTTTCCAGGCTCGTCTTCATCCGCTCGGCCGCGACCGGCCCGGCCGGGCCGTCGGTGACGATATCGACGGTGATCCGCTCGACCGGCCGGTTGCGGAACGCGAGGCCCAGCAGAAGCGCGAGGAACAGCGGGAAGCCGTACACCCAGAACACGGCCGCCGGTTCGCGATAGAACTCGCGGATGCGGCTGAGGACCAGCTGCACCAGCGGCGACCTGTTGCTCGACGAATCGGCCATCGGTCATTTCTCCCCGTCGTCGCGCAGGTGGCGGCCGGTGAGCGTGACGAACACGTCTTCCAGCGTGGCCGTGCGGGTCGTCAGCCCGGCCAACGGGACGCCCTGCTGCCGGAGGTAATCCATCAGGGCCGGCAACGCGACGTGAGGTTCGCCGACGGTCATCATGTACCCGGCCCCTTCAGGCCGGAGCGATTCCACCGTCGGCAACTTCTCGCACCCCTGCTTGACGGCGTCCGTCAGCTCGCCCTCGATGGAAAACTCGATGACGTGCTCGCCGCCGAGGTTGCGGATCAGCTCGCGGGGCGTGCCGATGGCGATGACCTTGCCGTGGTCCACGACGGCGACGCGGTCGCAGAGGCGTTCCGCCTCGTCCATGTAGTGCGTCGTGATGACGATGGTGCGGCCGCGGTCCTTCAGCCCGCGAATCACGTCCCACAGCTGCCGCCGGGACTGCGGGTCGAGGCCGGTCGTCGGCTCGTCGAGGAACAAGAGGTCCGGGTCGCCGACGAGCGCCGTCGCGACCGCGAGCCGCTGCTTCTGCCCGCCCGAGAGCTTGTCGATCTTCGCGTCGGCCTTCTCCTGAAGGCTGACGAGGCCGACGGCTTCATCCGGCGAGAGGCCGGAAGAGTAGAAGGAGCGGAAGAGGGTGACCGTTTCTTTGACGGTCAGCTTGTCGGCGAGCCGGGTTTCTTGCAGCGAGATGCCGATACGGGACCGGATGGCGCGGTCGTCGCGGCCCCACTTGAGGCCGAGGACTTCGATTTCCCCGCCGGAGGGTTCGAGGATGCCTTCGAGGATTTCGAGGGTGGTCGTCTTGCCCGCCCCGTTCGGGCCGAGGAGGCCGAAGCACTCGCCGGATTTGACTTCCAGGTCCAGCCCGCGGACCGCCTCGACGGGCGGCCGGCCGGGGTAGGTTTTCGTGAGGTTGCGGCAGATGATGGCGGCTGGCATGAGCGGATTATAGGAACCGGTCCACTGGCCGCGATGTCAGTGGTTGGGATGAATGGTTTTCACCCCGAAAGGGTGGGAGAAGTTAGCCCAGGGCAAGGGCCGCAGGCCCGCCGCCCTGGGTGGCGACCGCAACCACCCGCAGGCTGAAAGCCTGCGAGAAGCCGGCCGGTTGCAGCGGGTCGGACGCCCGCGCCCAGGGCGTTGCCCTGGTCTATGAACTCCCACCCCTTCGGGGTGAAAACCGGTCCCCATCTATGCTATTCACTCCCCGAAAACAGGGTCGGCTTCGGCCCGTGCTTCAACGCGGCGATGTAGTCGAAGTAGTTCTTCAGCCTGAACTTCTTCGCCGTGTTCTCGCTCGACATGTAGCGGATGCTGCCGAACACGTCGCGTTCCGGCGGCCACGGGCGGTCGAACAGGCCGAACGTCCACAGGATGCCGGTGTAACTGTTCGGGTCGCGGCCGTCGATGGCGTACTTGTTGTTGAGGTGCTCCAGCACGCGGTACGCCTCCTCCGGCGACGGCGACCACTCCAGCACCTTCTTGGCCCACAGCATTCGCAGGTAGTTGTGGATGCGGCCGGTGAGCACGAGTTCCGTCTGGGCCGCGTTCCACAACTCGTCGTGCGTGGCCGCGTTCTCGAACTGTTCGAGGGTATACACGAACTCGCGGCGGTCCCGCGCGTGCTTCGTCAACGTCGTGAGCGCCCACGCGGGCAGCACGGTTTCGAGCGTGCCCTTCGTCAACGGCGAGAAGTCCATCGTCTCGAAGTTGAACGTCGGCCGCGGGTCGGATTGCCAGCTTTGGTTCTTGCGTTCCGAGTTCCGAGTTCCGAGTTCCGAGTTCCGGCAGTGGTGCCAGTGGTGGCCCACGTCCCGCCAGGTGATCGCCTCGTCCAGGAAGCTGTTCACGTTCGGGTCGCGGCAGAAGAAGTCGTCGCGGCCGCGGGCCTGACTGTTGATGAGCGTTGGCGACCAGTCGCCGGTCGTCGCGAGCGCCCCGGCGATGACTTCCTCGATGGAGATGTGCCCGAAGTGGAGCGGCGTGCTCAACCGGCTGGCCGAGTTCTTCGCCGGGTCGTCCGGCTGGTTCCGCTCCTCGGCGTAGCGGGGGAGTTTGTGCTTCAGGAACTCCGCCAGTCGCTCCCGCCCGGCCGTGCCGCCGCCCGGTTCTGCCGCGACCGCCGGGACCGACTGGTCGATCGGGAGCGCCTTCACGTATGCCGTCACGTCCTTCGGCGGCGTCCACGGCTCGAACGGCGGATCGAGCATCGCCTTCAGGCCAGTGAAGTCCGGCTCGGCGAGGGCACGATTCGCCCACCCCTCGGCGAACAGCTTGTGCAGACGCGGTCGAAGGTGTGCCGCGGCCGCGACCGACTTCCCCAGAAGTGACAGCGGGACGATGCCGTTGGAATCGACGGCGTAGACCGGAACGTCGAGCGATGCGATCGCGCGGTTGTGGGCGGGCACGATGTACGCCGGGTAGTCGTCCGTCACGAGCGCCGCGGCGTCCGCTGCGAGCTGCTTCACGAGTCCCCGTCCCGCGTCCTCCGGCGTCTCGACGAACGGCCAGTACGTCACCCCCATGCGCTTCGCGGTCGCCGCCGTGTCTTTCATTCCCTCCAGCATGACCGTGTGGATGCGGGCGTTCGCCCACGGGTAGTTCAGCTTCAGCGCCTCGTACACGACGAGCGGCTTCTTCAAATGCTTCGCCAGGTGGACCGCGTAGTCGAGGGCGTGGTTGTGCGTCAGCCGGCGGAACATCTGACACCAGTACAGCACGTACTTCCCCCGCGGCCGGGCCGGGCGGTCGTTGAGATGCCGCACGCGGGCGTCGTTAAACGTGGACATTTCGCGTGTTCCTCGGGGGAGCGCGAACTATCTATAGGCAGCATGGGCGGGCCGATGCTCGAAATCGACGACCTGAAGAAGCGGTACGGGGCGGCCTACGCCCTCAACGGCGTATCGCTGACCGTCGCGGCAGGCGAGCTGTTCGGCCTGCTCGGTCCGAACGGCGCGGGCAAGACGACGCTGCTCTCGATCATCGCCGGCCTGCTCGACGCGAACGCGGGGGCCGTGAAGCTCGACGGCCGGCCGTTCCGCCGCGCGGACCGCGAGTTGCGGCGGTGGGTCGGCATCGGCACGCAGGACTTGGCCGTCTACCCGGACCTGACCGCGCGCGAGAACGTCGTTTTCTTCGGCATGCTCTACGGCCTCGGCGGCGCGTCATTGAACACGCGAGCGGAAGAACTGCTCACCGCCGTCGGGCTGCACGACCGGGCCGACGACCGGGCCGGGACGTTCTCCGGCGGCATGAAGCGGCGGCTGAACCTCGCCGTCGCCGTCGTCCATTCGCCGCGGCTGCTGCTCCTCGACGAGCCGACGACGGGCGTGGACCCGCAGTCGCGGAACCTCATCTTCGAGATCGTCCGGAAGCTCAACCGCGAGGGGATGACGGTCGTTTACACCAGCCACTACATGGAAGAGGTGCAGGCCCTCTGCCCGCGGATCGCGATCATCGACGGCGGCCGGGTCATCGCGTGCGACACAACCGAGCACCTGCTCAAGCTCCGGCCGAGCGAACTGAAGATCAAACTCGAAGCGACGCCCGCCGGGTTCGACGAGAAGCTGCGGGCGCTGCCCGGCGTGGCGACGGCGAAGGTCTTCCCGGACGGCGTCCACGTCACGACGCGGGAACTCGGCCCGCTGCTGCCGAAGCTGGCGACGCTGTTCGCGGCGGAGAACGTCTCGCCCCTCGCCATCGAGACGAGCGAAGCGACGCTGGAAAAAGTGTTCCTCCACCTGACCGGCCACCGGCTGCGGGACTGACGGATGCGCGCGATCCTCACACTGGCGGGAAAAGACTTGCGGCTCATGGCCCGCGACCCCCGCGCGGGCGTCATCCTTTTGCTCATGCCGGTGCTGCTCGTGCTCATCCTCGGCATCACCGTGGGCGGCGCGTTCGACCCGAACAAGAAGGAGCAACTGCGGATTTCGCTCGTCAACCTCGACCGCGGCCTGCCGCCGGACCACGGGCCGTTCCCAGACCGGCCGTGGTCGCAGATTCTGCTCGACGACTTCGCCAGCACCGCGGACATCAAGGTCGAACTCATCCCGACCCGCGAGGACGCCGAGCGGCTCGTGCGGTCCGGCGAGCGGGCGGTCGTCATCGTCCTCGAACCGGAGTTCAGCGACCTCGTCCACCGCTGCTCGTTCGTCGGCGAGCCGTTGAAGCGAAACCCGATCAACCCGCTCTACCGCGACGGCATGAAGACTTCCGCCGTCGGCGTGACCGTCCTCCGCGACCCGACGCAAGAGGTGGCGGCGGCCGTCGTCGAGCAGGTCGTGCAGGTCGCGCTCATGCGGGTCGTCATCCCGTGGATGATCGGCCAGGCGTTCGAGATGATCGGCACGCCGCCGTTCATGGAGAAGATGAAGAAGTACGTCGTCGGCATCGACCTGCTGCCGCCGTCGATCATGAAGTCCCTCGGCGACGCGATGCAGAAGGGGATCAGCGGGTTCTTCGTCGATTACGACTTCCGCGGCAAGACGTGGGCGAAGCTAACGAAGAGCGACCCGCCGCCCGCGCGGGCCGAGAACCGGTCGGCGTACCAGTCGGACGGGACCGGCACGATCCGCCGCGGGGCCGTGCGATATCAGACGCTCGTGCCGAGCTACGCCGTCACGTTCGCGTTCTTCCTCGTGCTCGTCATGGGCTGGCTGTTCACCGCCGAGCGGCGGCACGGCACGCTCGTCCGCCTCACCGCCGCGCCGATCACCCGCGGGCAACTCCTCCTCGGCAAGCTGCTGCCGTGCTTCGCCGTGTCGCTGCTGCAAGGGTTCGGCCTACTACTCGCGGGGTCCATCCTCTTCGGGATGCCGCTGGGCACGCGGCCGGAGTTGCTCGTCCCCGTCGTCTTCTGCACGTCGTTCGCGGCCGTCGGGTTGGCGATGCTCGTCGCCGCGTTCGCGAAGACGGAACAGCAAGTCTCGGTGAACGGCACGCTGCTCGTGATGGTCCTCGCCGGGCTGAGCGGGTCGCTGATGCCGCGATACCTGATGCCGGAAGAGATGCGGGCCGTCACGCGGGTGACGCCGCACGCCTGGTCGCTGGACGCCTACGCGCAACTCCTCACGAACCCCGAGCCCCAGACGGCCATCGTCTGGAGGGCGTGCGCGGCACTCCTCGGCTTCGGGTTCGTCTTCCTGAGCATCGCGTGGTGGCGGATGTCAACGCGGGAGTAGCGGGGGAAAAAGACCTGCTCCGCCGTTGGGGGACGGCGGAGCGGCAGGGGGAATGAAATCGGACGTGGGGGCGGAAGGGGAACGGCGAGTGGGGGACTCGCCACTTGTACGGGTGCAAGAGTCGCGTTGGGGGGTGGCGGACGCTTGGGGGAAGCGGCCGCCGGTTGCGATTTCCTGCACCGTCCGCCGCTGGTTGGGGGAACCGCCGCGGACGAGATTCCTAAATGCACGGGTCGTGCCAATCGCGCCGGTCGTGCCGCCGGGCCGCGATTCCTCGGGTTTTCGCGACGAGAACTGAACGGCCGGGCCGCGGATTGTAAATGTTGCCGGGTCGCGTAAGACACATCATCGGTAAAAACGACAAACTCTCCGGAAATTACCGCCATGCCAGCCGACAGCCTGGTCCAGTCGCTGACCGCCGCGTTCGACGCGATCCCGCTGATCGACCCGCACTCGCACATCGAGCCGCTGTCGCCGGTGTCGCGGTCGCTCGACGACATCCTCGGCTACCACTACTACACGGAGTTGGCGCACTCGGCCGGCATGTCGCAGAAGCTCCTGGCGAAGGACGCCGACCCGAAGGAGCGGTGTCGCGAGATCATCCGGTTCATGGACCGGTACGACAACACGGCCCAGTACGGCTGGTTCGTCGAGATCGCGAAGAACTTCCTCGGCTTCCCCGGCGACCGCGTAACGGCGGCGGACGCCGACGCGCTGTTCGACGCGAGCGTGAAGCTGTTCGCCGCGAAGGATTGGGAGCAGCAGGTCTTCGCGAAGACGAACCTCGAAAAAATCTTTCTGACGAACGAGTTCGACGACAACCTCGACGGGTTCGACACGGCGAAGTACGTGCCGTGCCTGCGGACGGACACGCTCGTGTTCAAGTTCAAGGAAGCCGGAACCCGCGAGCGGCTGGCGAAGGTGACCGGCATCGACGCCGGCGACCTGCCGACGCTGAAGAAGGCCATCCGCGCGCTGTTCGAGCGGTTCCTCGCGAAGGGGGCGAAGGCGTGCGCCATCTCGCTGCCGCCGGACTTCGCGCCAACGAAGGACGGCAACAGCGTCTTCTGGACGCTGGCCGAGAGCTGCCGCGAGTTCAAGCTGCCCTTCGACCTGATGATCGGCGTGAACCGCCGCGTGTACGAGAACGGCGTTTACCAGGGGCAAGACCTGTTCGACCGCCGGTGTTCGCTGATCCAGTACCGCGAGCTGTTCAACGCCTTCCCGGAGGTGACGTTCCCGATCTCCGTGCTGACGAGCGGGCAGAACCAGGAACTGGTGGCGTACTCGTGGATCTTCCCGAACGTCGTCCCGAACGGGCACTGGTGGTACTCGAACATCCCGGCGTACATCACCGCCGACCTCCGCGAGCGGCTGCAAGGCGTGCCGAAGACGAAGCTGGTCGGGTATTACTCGGACGCGTACAAGCTGGAGTTCGTGCTGCCGAAATACGGCATGTACCGCCGCATCCTGGCGACCGTGATCGCCGACGAGTTCGTCCGCCCCGGCCGGCTGACCGAGGCGGGGGCCGTCGCCCTCGGCACGCGGCTGCTCCGCGACAACGTGCGGGAGATTTTCAAGGTGTAGCGGGGCGGCCGTGCCGGATGATATGCTTCATGCGGAGGATCACGAATGACGACGGCGACCTTACCCACACCCTTGCACGGCAGTTCCCCGACGCTTCGCCCCTTTCGATGGACCGTGAAGGCGTTCCATCAGGCTTGCGAACGGAAGGCGTGGGGCGACGGGAAACGGATGATCCTGATCCGCGGTGAACTTTTCGAGGTGCCGCCGATGAAGCCGCTCCACGCGACGGGTATCCGCCTTGTGAACGCCGTGCTGCCCCGCGTCTTCCCCGCCGAGTACGTGATTCAGGTGCAACTGCCACTCGTTCTCGACCTCGAGACCGACCCGATCCCGGATTTCGCGGTCGTCGCCGGGGACGTGCGAACGTTCCTGACGGCGCACCCGACGACAGCCAGCTTGGTCGTCGAAATCGCAAGCACGTCTCTCGACGCCGACCTCACGACCAAAGCCGAGTTGTACGCGACGGCCATGATTACCGAGTATTGGGTTCTCGACTTGCACAACCGCCGGTTGTACGTTCTCCGCGATCCCGTTCCCGTGCCGGGCAACGGGGTGGCGTCATACCGCACGCAACTCACTTACGCGGAGGCGGACACCGTGTCGCCGCTGGCCGTGCCGGACAAGTCGATCAAGGTCGCCGACCTCTTGCCCTAGCGCCGGTCATACCCCCAACGGGTTCCGCGCGAAAATCCACTCCTCGACCGGCTGGTTCTGAACCAAGTGCCGCTCCACGAACGCCGGGATGCGGTCGGCCGTCATGCCGTGGTAGTACGTCCCTTCTGGGTACACCACCAGAATCGGCCCGCCGGCGCAGACCCGGAGGCACTGTACCTTCGTTCTGTAGCACGCCGCGGGACCGGTCGCGAGTGACAGGTTCCGCCGTTTCAACTCATCCTTCAGAACCTCCCACGCCTTCGCCCCGGCCTCCGCGGAGCAGCACGCGTCGCCGATGCACAGGAAGACGTGGCGGCGGTAGTCGCCGATGAGTAGCTTCTTGGCCAGCTCGGCGAGCTTCTCCTTCTCGTCCATCACGACCTCCGCACGAGGCGAATCCGGCGGATCACTTCCGCGAACGCCAGCACCGACGACGTGCCCGCGATGATCGCCAGCCAGTCGAACGGCTCCAGCGGCTCGACCTGGAAGACGCGGCCGCCGAACCCGACGATCAGCACCTGGCCGAGCAGCGTCACCAACATGATGAGCAGGAACATCCGGTTGTTCAACAGCCCGCGCAACCCGGACGTGGCGGGCGTCAGCGACCGGCAGTTGATCTGGTTCCACACCTGGAACAGTACGTACACGGTGAAGAAGACCGTCACCTGCCGGGCCGTCAGGTCGGTGAACCCGTCGGACACCGGGCCGTCGCCGGCGAACCACCCCGCTCGCTGCATGCCGAGTAGCAATCCGATCATCACGACCACGAAGAACCCCGCCGTGAGCGCGATGGTCCGCAGCATGTGGCGGGTGAGAATGCTCTCGGCCCGCCGCTTCGGCGGCACGCGCATGAGGCCGCGGCGCGGCGGCTCGGAACAGAGTGCGATGGCCGCGAACGTGTCCATGATGACGTTGATCCAGAGCAGTTGCAGCACCGTGAACGGCGGCTTCACGCCCAGGAACGGGCCGACGAACGCGATGACCAGGGCCGACACGTTGATCGTCAGTTGGAACTGGATGAACTTCTGGATGTTCTCGTACAGCGCCCGGCCCCAGTGGACGGCCTTCACGATCGTGCCGAAGCTGTCGTCCAGGAGGACGATCTTGCTCGCCTCCTTCGCGACCTCCGTGCCGGTGATCCCCATCGCGAGGCCCACGTCCGCCTTGCGGAGCGACGGCGCGTCGTTCGTCCCGTCGCCGGTCATGGCGACGACGTGCCCCTGCTCCTGCAGCAGCTTCACGAGCCGGTACTTGTCGAGCGGTTGGGCGCGGGCGACGACGCGGACGAGCGGCAGCCGTTGCTTCAGCTCGTCGTCGGTCAGCTTCGCCATCTCCTCGCTCGTCAGCACCAGGGCGAAGTCCGAGTCGAGCAGGCCGGCGTCGCGGGCGATGGCGCGGGCCGTCTCCGCGTTGTCGCCGGTGATCATCTTCACCTCGATCCCGGCCCCCTGGCACTCGGCCACGGCCGCCGCCACGTCCTCCCGCAGCGGGTCGCGGATGCCAACGAACCCGTCGTAGGTGAGATTCGTTTCCAGCGAGCCGCCGCGGACCATCGCGTCGATGTCCTGCCGTGTCGTTCCCGCCGGCAACTCCCGGTGCGCGAACGCCAGCGTCCGCATCGCGTCGCGGGCCGACTTCTCCAGCTCGGCGGTGACGTTCTCCCGCTCGGTCGCACCGAGGGTGCAGTCTTTCAACACCAACTCCGGCGCACCTTTGACGAAGACGAGGACGCGATCGCCGTCCGCGATCACGGTTGTCATACGCTTCTTTTCCGAGGAAAAGTGCGACTGATACAGGGCGCGAACCTTTTGCCGCTGGACAGTCACGTCGGCCTCGCCGACGGACTTCAGCCACTCCAACAGCGCTCCTTCGGTCGTGTTGCCGATGACGACCGGCTTGCCGTCCTTCTCCGCGAGATGCGCCGTCGAGTTCACGGCCGCGTTCCGTCGGAGCATCGGCGAGTCGGGTTCGACCCGCACCACGGTCATGTGGTTCTTCGTCAGCGTTCCGGTCTTGTCCGTGCAGATGACGGTCGCGGAGCCGATCGTCTCGCACGCCACGAGCTGCCGGACGAGCGAGTTCGCGCGGGTCATCTTCCGCATCGCGAGCGCCAGCGACACCGTCACGCTCATCGGCAGCCCCTCTGGGACGGCCACGACGATGACGATGACCATGTACACGAAGTAGCCGAGCAGGACGCGGAAGTTGGCGAGCAGAACCTTCGCGAGCCCCTCGTCGGCCGCCGGCCAGCGGAGTTCGCCGACGATGATGCCGCGGACGAACAGGGCGATGAAAATGGCGACGGCGGCGGCGTAGCCGATCTTGCTAATCAGCCCGGCGAGGACGGCGAGCTTCTCCTGGAGCGGCGTCGATTCCTTGCTGAGCGTGAGCTTCCGCTGGACGCGGTCGGTCTGCTCGGACGGGGCCGGGTCGTCGCCGCTTAGCCGGCGGGCGATCTGCCCAAGCATCGTGTCGTCGCCGACGTTCGTGACGACCATCCGGCCGACGCCGCCGACCACCTGCGTACCGCGGTACAGGCTCCACGCGCCGCTCGGCGCGTCGCCTTCCTCCGCTTCCGCGGGGACGAGCTTCTCGACCGGCTCGGACTCGCCGGTCATCAGGGCTTGATCGAGGTGGAATTCGTTCGCCGCGACCGGGCGGCCGTCGGCCGGGATTTCGTCGCCCGTTTCCAACACAACCAGGTCGCCGACGACCAGCTCTTCGAGCGTGAGTTGTTGCAGCCGCCCGTCGCGGACGGCCTTCACGCGGATGGCGTCCTTGTGGGCGTTCAGCGTCTCGAACTCGCGGTCGCTGCGGTACTCGGCGAGGAACGCGACGCCGGTGGCGAGGGCGACGGCCAGCATAACCGCCAGACCCTCGTAGGACGGGTGGCCGAGGGCCACGCTCAACACCACGAGCGTCAGAGCGACGGCGAACAGCGTGGCCGGAACCCACGACGCCAGCCGCGGCACGAGCCGCAGACCGAGCGTCGCGAACGTCGCGGCGAGGCCGACGATGCCGGCCCAGGCGGTCGCTTCAAACAGGTCGATGACGAGCTTGAGCAGGGACGCGGCGAGGAGGATGAGGATGATCGGCTCGTCGAACTTGGCGAGCAGCTTCCGCCACGCCGGGTCGCGGGGCAGGGGGGTGAGGCGGTTGTGCCCGAACCGGCCGCCGCTCTCGACCACCTGGGCCGCGGTCAGCCCGGCGTCCCGCGCGTTCGGGAACAAGTCCAAGACGGTGCGGAGCGTTCGCATGGCGGGTCCGGCGAAGAAAAAAAGCACCCGCTCGCGCGGGTGCTGCACTGGGTATCTTACGTTCGGCCGGGGTGTCGGTTTCCCCGCGAAGGTACTGAGTACCGGGTACCGAGTACCCGGTACTCGGTACCCGAACCGCTACCCTTCCATCACTTCCTTCGACTTCTTGTCCGCCGCGTCGTCGATCTTCGTCTCGTAGCTCTTGAGCAGGTCCTGGACCTTCGCCTTGCCCTTGTCCCGGTCGTCCTCGGTCATCGCCTTCGCCTTCTCGGCGTCGTCGAACTGCTTGTTCCCGTCCCGGCGGATGTTCCGGCACGCCACCTTCGCGTCCTCCGCCTTCTTCTTGATCTCGGCCACCAGTTTCTTCCGCTGGTCGCCGCTCATCGCCGGGAGCGACAGGCGAATCACCTTACCGTCGTTGTTCGGGGCGAGGCCGAGGCTGCTCGCCCGGATCGCCTTCTCGATCTCCTTCAGGCTGTCGGCGCTGAACGGCTTGATGACGATGCTCGCCGGGTCCGGGCAGGAGATGTTCGCCACCTCCTTCACCGGCGTCGGCGACCCGTAGTAGTCCACCCGCAGGGTGTCGAGCATGGCCGGGGACGCCCGGCCGGTGCGGAGGCCCTTCAGGTCGTTGCGGAGGACGTCGAGCGCCTTCTCCATCCGCGTCTCGCAGTCCTTCAGGTACTGTGCCGAACTCATGGGAACCTCGGGTGCAGGGGATCGGTCAGTCGCTCACGAGCGTGCCGTGGGCCTTGCCGGCGACGGCCTTCTCGATGGCGGCCTCCCGCTTGTAGTTGAACACCAGAATCTTCAGCTTCGCCTCCTGGCAGTGCTCGAACGCGCCGAGGTCCATCACCTTCAGCCGGTCGTGCAGCACCTTCGCGTAGGTCAGCTTCTCGTACCGCTCCGCGTAGGGGTCTTTCTCCGGGTCGGCGGAATAGACGCCGTCCACCTTCGTCGCCTTCAACAGAATCTCCGCTTCGAGTTCGCGGCCCCGCAGGGCGGCGGCGGTGTCGGTCGTCACGTAGGGGTTGCCGGTCCCGCCCGCGAGGATGACGACCCGGTTCCGCTCCAGGTGGCGGACCGCCCGGCGGCGGATGTACGGCTCGCAGACCGTGTCCATCGGCACGGCTGACATCAGCCGCGTCTCGCACCCGATGCTTTCGAGCGTGTCCTGCAGCGCCAGCCCGTTCATGACGGTGGCGATCATGCCCATGTAGTCGGCCGTCGCGGGCTTGATCGTGTCCAGCCCGGCGGAGAACTGCGCCCCGCGGAGCAGGTTCCCGCCGCCGACGACGACGGCCAGCTGCACCCCGCGGTCCACGACCCGCTTCAACTGGTGGGCGATCAGGAGCGTCTCGTCCAGGCTGATCCCGTTGCTCTTCCCGCCGTGCCCGAAGGCTTCCCCGCTCAACTTCAACAGCACACGGCGGTAGACGGGCGACAACTGTTCGGGGTTCATTCTGCGTCCTGGGTCTCGTTGGGGATGCCCGGAAATTATAGGGAACGCGGATTTCCGGCCAAGAACGCCCGGTGGCAGTCGGCGACGGCGTGTGATACCTTGATGTCACCCTCCGGGATGCCGCCGATGACCCGTCGAATCTCACTCGTGGTCTTGTTCTCGCTCTTCCTCCCGAACCTGCGGGCGGACGACGACCCGTCGTTCAACGGCCGCAAGATGACGGAGTGGATGGCGATTCTCAAGGACGACTCGCTCGTGCGGAAGCGCCGCGCGGCCGTCGTGTCGCTCGGCCAGATCGTCGCGGGCGACGCCGCGGCGCAGAAGAAGGCGTTCCCGCCCCTCGTGAAGGCACTCAAGACGGACAGCAACGCCGGGGTGCGGGCGCAAGTAGCGACGCTGTTCGGCCAGCAATCGACGGAAGCGGCCGCGCTGTTTCTGTCGGACGTGGCCGAGGCCCTGCGGTCGGAGAAGGACTCCGACGTTCGGAAGGAACTGGCGGTCGCGGCCGGGCGTTACGGCAAGCTGTCGGCCGCCGCCGTGTTGCCGCTCACGGACATCCTGAAGGACAAGGCCGCCCCGACCCGCGCGGCCGCGGCGGAAGCCCTCGGTCGTATCGGGAAGGAGGCCCGCAAGTCCGCGCCGGTCCTCGTGCCGCTGGCGCAGGACGCCGACCGCGGCGTGCGGTACGCGGCCGTGTTCGCGCTCGGCCGGATCGACCCGGACGACTCCGAGGCGGCGGCGGAAGCGATTTTGGAAGTGCTGAACAAGGAGCACGCGAACGGGCCGAAGGCCGCGGCCGTCGCCGCCGGGGTCGCGGGGCTGGCGTGGGCGACGACCCGCGACGCGGAACTGACTTCCGCTTGCGTCGTGTCGCTGGGGCTGCTCGGCGAGAAGTCGCCGGACGTGGTGAAGGCCGTCGCCCGCCACCTCGCCGACCCGGACACGGAACTGCGGCAACTGTCCGCGAACACGCTCGGCAAGTTCGGCATCATCGGCCGCGTGGCGAGCCTGGAACTGACGAAAGCGTTCCAACAGGACACGGACCGGCTGGTGCGGACGTATGCGTTGAACTCGTTGTGCGCGGCCCACGGGTCGGACGTGAAAGACCTGATCCCGGTGCTGACCGCCAGGCTGAACGCGGACGCGGACTACGAGGTGCGGATCGCGATTGCCGAGCAGTTGGGCGGCATGGGAGCGGTGGCGAAGGACGCACTCCCGGCGCTGCGGGAGGCGCGGCGGGACCCGCAGTTGAAGGTGCGGGAGGCGGCAGGGATCGCTATCCGTCAGATCGAGAAGCCGCCGGAGAAGCCGAAGCCTTGACCCCGGACGGTTCCGGCACGCTGACGACCGGGGCGACCCGGAGCGGGTGGGACTGGGCCGCGTTCTCCACGATCAGCGACCGCTTGCCGTCCAGGAACGCTTCCAACTCTGGCAGAATCACCCGCTGCCGCCAGCCCGTCATGAGCGCCGATTCGCGGAGCGGCGCGCCGCCGGGTTGCCGCGCCCGGACGAGCTTCTTCAAGTCCGTCACCGTCGCCACGAGGTTCGACGCCATTTTGTTCCGGGCGCACCACTCGGCCAGCACCACCCCCAGCAGGCTCGACAGCAACAACACATGTGGCGGGTCGTTCTCCCGCTCCTCCGGCTCGGGGAGTTCGGCCGTCGGCAGCGCCTTCGCCCGTTTGATCGCTTCCAGGATGTTCGGCGCGTCGGCCTTCGACACGCCGCGGTAGCTCAACAAATCCTCGACCTTGCCCGGCGGCCGCCGGGCGAGGTCGCTGAGCAACTCGTCGCGGAGGACCGTCCGCGGCGGGCGGTTCCCCTGCGCCGCCCGCTTGTCCCGCCACGCGTACAGCTCGCGGGCCACGGCCAGCCCGCGGGCGTCCAACCCGCCGACGCCCTTGAGCTTCCGCCACCGCTCGACGGCCGGGTCGTCGCCGACGCTCCGCCGGACGAACGCCGCGAACTCCTCGGCCGCCCAGTCCTCCCGCGTCAGCCGCCGCAGCCGGTCGTGCAGCTTCTTCCACATCGGGATCAGGTGGCGCACGTCGTCGAAGGCGTAGGCTTGTTGCGACGGCGTGAGCGGCCGCCGCCGCCAGTCGGTCAGCGTCTCGCCCTTGTGTAGCCGCTCGCCGAGGAGTTCCTGAACCAAGCTCGCGTAGCCGATGGGGTACGTGTACCCGACGAGGCCGGCGGCGATTTGCAGGTCGAAGACGTGGGCCGGCGGGCGGGCGATGCCGTGGTGGCACATCCGCATCTCCTCCCGCCCGGCGTGGACGATCACCACCCGCTTCGGGTCGGCGAGCAGCTCCCAGAACGCGGTCAGCGGGCCGGTCGCGAGCGGGTCGATGAGGAACAGCTTTTCCGGGGTGGCGACCTGGACGAGGCAGAGGTCCGGCCGGTACGTGTCCTCGCCGACGAACTCCGTGTCGAACGCGACGTGCGTGTTGGCCGCGAGGTGGGCCATGCACTCGGCGAGGGCCGCGGGGTCGGCGACGGTCAGTTCCGGCAGCGCGGGGTGGGCGGACGGTTTCTTCGGCATTATCGGGTGGCGGTGAGGGAGTGGGTTACTCCAAGCCTAGCACCTTCTTCATCCTCTCGGCCACGTCCTGGAGCCACTTTTCGTCCCCGGCCTTGACCTCGGACGTGGCCCAGCCGTCGTAGCCGACCTCGCCGAGGGCCTTCAGCACCTCCGGCCAGTCCTCGTCCCCCTCGCCGATCTTCACGTCCCACTTCTTCGCGTGGCTGTACGCCTTGAAGTCGAATTTGACCATCCGCTTGCCGAGCTTGCGAATCCACTCCGCGGCCGGGACGCCGTACTTGAGCATGTTGCTGCAATCGAAATACGCCCCGATCCACTCGGACTTGAAGTCGTCCACGTACTGGATCAGTTGCTCCGGCTTCGTGATGAAGTTGTTCCAAACCGTCTCGATGGCGATCTTGACCTTCAGTTTCTCCGCGAGCGGCAGCACCTTCTTCACTTCCGCCTGCGACCGCTCGTAGCACTGCTCGTAGGTCACGTCGTCCTTCACGACGCCGGGGACGAGCAGGACGGTGTCCGCCCCGACCTTCTTCGCGTCGTTCAGTGCAGTGGTCAAATCCCGCACGCCCTTTGCACGAACCTCTTCCTTCGGGCTGGAGAGCGGGTCATTCCAGTGCGTGGAGTCGATGACGCCGTGGATGACGATGCCGGTCGCGTCGCGGGCCTTGAGCAGGTCGTCCAGGTCGAGCTTGCTGGGGCTGTCGATCTCGACGCCGTGGAAGCCGAGCTTCTTGACCAGCTCGAACTTGTCGAGGTTGCTCCCGTTGACCTTCACCATGCCGTACTTGACCGCGATCTTCAGCTTCGGCTTCTTCGGGGCGGGGGCGGCCCACCCCGCGCGGGACGCGAGGACGGCGGCGGTGACGGCGGTGGAATACTGGAGGAAGTCGCGGCGGCCGAGCTGGGTCGTCATGCTGCTGCTCCGGCTACGGAAACGGGCGAAGCCGGAGGCATCGTACCCCGGCTTCGGCGCATGTCGAAAAGAAAAATGCTTAAATTACGCCCGGCTTCGGGACGCCCGGAACGGGGTTCGGCCCCCAGGCGTAATTCTTCGGCGCGAGCGAGACGTTCGACGCCAGCAGGTCCTTCCACAGGATGCGCTTGCCGGTGTAGCACGCCTCCCGGCCGAGGATGCCCATGAGGCTGCTCTTGGCCGCGTTCTCCATGTCGTTGATCGGCGTCCCGCTCCGCAGCGACGCGTAGAACGCCTTGTGCTCCTCGGCGTACATGTCCGTGTCCGCCCCCTCGTAGGCCCAGGTCGCGCCGCCGGCCGTGATCGTGTGCGGCATCAGCTTCGCGATCCCCTTCGTGCCGAACACGATGTCGCTAATCTCGCCGTGGCACTTCGCCATCTGCCGGCAGTACGAGAACACCCGCTGGCCGTTCGCGTACTCGAAGATGGTGCTGAAGTGGTCGAAGACGTTGCCGTACTTCGGGTCGGTGCGGACCTGCCGACCACCGAGGCCGGTCGCCGCGATGGGGAGTTCGTCCTTGAGAACCCACATCGCCTTGTCGAGGTTGTGGCAATGCTGTTCGACGATGAAGTCGCCGGACAGCCAGGTGTAGTAGTACCAGTTGCGGACCTGGACCTTCATCTCGTCCCAGTCTGAGCCGACCTCGCGATACCAGATCGGCCCGGTGTTGTACGTCGCCTGGATGTTGACGATGTCACCGATCGCGCCGCCGTGAATTCTCTTCACCGTCTCCTGCTTCGCCTTCTCGTACCGGAAGCAGTACCCGGAGGCGCAGAGCAGGTTTTTCTCCTTCGCCTTCTTCGCGGACTCGATGACCGAGCGCACGCCGGGGGCGTCCACGGCCATCGGCTTTTCTGCAAAGACGTGCTTGCCCTTCTCGACGGCATAGGCAAGCTGCATCGGCCGGAAGCCGGGCGGCGTGCAGAGGAACACCACGTCGCACCCGCCGTCGTCGATGAGTTGCTTGTACCCGTCGAACCCCGTGTACTGCCGCTCGGTGGGCACGTCCACGCGGTCGGCGAACTTCGACTTCTTGAACTGCTCCATCGCGGTGGCGAGGAAGTCCGGGAAGATGTCGCAGGCGGCGACGAGGCGGATGTTCTTGTCCGCCTTCATGGCGTCGCCGACAGCCCCCTTGCCGCGGCCGCCGGTGCCGACGATGCCGATCTTGATCGTGTCGCTACCGGCCGCGTGGACCGCCGGGGCCGCCAGGGTCGCGGCGGCGGTGGCCGCGGTGGTGGTCAGGAACGTTCGCCGCGAGGGGATGGGTTTCGACATACGAGCCTCGGAAAGGGGAAGTCGGTGGGAGGGCGTGACACCGCCATTATGCCGAATCGCGGGGCGTGTGTCATGCGGGAATCGCCCGGTTTTCCGGGCGGTTTCGCAAGGAAGTTGCGAAACCTGACTTCCGAAGTCCGGCTTCGACTTCGGAAGTCGATAGGGAAGAGGGGCGGTTGCCGACGTGGTAAACGCGCCTGCGCGGTTCGACTTCCGAAGTCGAAGCCGGACTTCGGAAGTCAGGCACTTACACCCGCTCCAACTCGTGGTCCCGCAGGTCGGTCAGGAACATGTGTCCCGGCTTGTGCGTGATTGCGAACGGCGGCTTCGCCGCCATCACCGCCGCCTGCGGCGTCACGCCGCATGCCCAGAAGACGGGGACCTCACCGGGCCGAATCTCGACCGCGTCGCCGAAGTCCGGCTTCGCGATGTCGCGGATGCCGATGGCCGCCGGGTCGCCGAAATGGATCGGCGCGCCGTGCGCGAGCGGCAGACGCGCACAGATGTTCGTGGCCGTGATCGCCCGCTCCGGCTTGAGCGGCCTCATGCTCACGACCGTCGGCCCGTTGAACCGCCCCGCCGGCTGGCACGGGATGTTCGTCCGGTACATCGGCACGTTCACGCCCTGCTCGATGTGCCGCACCGGGACGTTCGCTTCCAGCAGCGCGTTCTCGAACGTGAACGAGCAGCCGATGACGAACCCGACGAGGTCGCCGCGCCAGTGGTCGCGGATGTCCGTCGGCTCGGCGACCAGCTGGCCGTCCTTCCAGATGCGGTACGCGGGCAGGTCGGTGCGGAGGTCGGCCCCCGCCGCGACGCACCGCGGCTCCGGGTCGCCGGGTTCGGTCACGTCCAGCAGCGGGCACGGCTTCGGGTTCCGCTGGCAGAACAGGAGGAAGTCGAACGCCCAGTCCTTCGGCAGCAGCACAAGGTTCGCCTGCACGAACCCCGGCGCGAGGCCCGGCGTAGGCCCGTTGAGTTTCCCGTCTCGGCAGGCCGCGCGGACGGCGGCCCCGGTCGCGAGCGTCATGATGCGAGAATCTCCCGGATGCGGATGAGCGGCTTGACGTACTCGTCCCACGACAGCCCGTCCACGGTGGCGGTCTGCTTCCCGGTCACGCCATCCACGAGCGGCCCCTCGCGGACCATTTGTTCCAACAGCGTTTTCTCGCAGTCCGGGTCGAAGAGATTCTCCGGTACGGTTCGATCTCCCAGGAGCACAAACAACCCGGCAGCTAGTGCGTACGCTCCCCAATTGCTTACCCCAGCAACGATCAAGTGGTCCGTAGTTTCACGACAGTGTATCTGATCCCCATTCGGGATGTTGGCCACCACTGTATCATGCGGGATTCTTCCCATGCCGACTTCGTTACCCCCGTCACCGATGCCGATATCGCAGCCGAAATCGTGCTCATTCAGGTTGTATTTTTGTTGAAGGCTTTCCGGGGAGACGCCCTTCGCGATATATTCTCTGTAAGCCTCTTTTAAATTTGTTCGGGCAGGCGGCGGTTGGACGCGACTGTATTCAAGTTCCATGTGCTCTGTGATGTCACGCCCTCGCATGGTGTAGCACTTGCCATCAATTGCCGGGCCTCCGCGTTCCACCCAAATTTGAAAGTACGGCGACCATCGGCATAGTTCATCGAACTCGCGGGTATCGACTCGGCGATAAGCGGAAGAAATGGCCTGCCAGACTGCCGATTCTGCCTCGACCCTTGTCAATCCACCGATGTGATCGATGGCCCTTTGCAGGAACAACGCCCCGAGAGGCCCGTCAGTCTCAAAGCAAGGTGGGTCACTACTTGGGATGAAGAATCCCGTCTTGATCGACACGTTTAACCTCTTCGAGTTGGCAAGGGCGTGGCATGCCGCCTCGAAGTCGCCGGCCGTCGCCGTGAACAGGTTGTTCCCCGGCACGCGGGCGAGGCCGCGGTTGCCGGGGTCGGTCTGCACGGCCGCCAGGATCGCGGCCAGCTTCTCGTCGGTCGTCATGCGTCACCCGTTGAGGAGCTTCGCGAACCGGCCGCGCCACACCTTCGGGACCTCGGCGGTGATCGTCGTCGGGTTGTGCGTCGTCGGGTGCAAGAACGTCAGCGACCGGGCGTGCAGCCCGATGCTGTCGCCGAGCCGCTGGATGGAGCCGTACTTCGCGTCGCCGTAGATCGGCGTGCCGCGCTTGGCGAGCTGCACCCGCAGCTGGTGCTTCCGCCCGGTGTGCGGCCGCAACTCCAGCCACACGAGGCCCGCGTGCCGGTTGCGGACGGTGTACAGCAACCGCGCCGGCTTCGCCCCCGGCGTGTCGGCGTCCACGATCTTCACCCGCTTGTCGAAGTCGTCGTGCAGCAGGAAGTCGTCGAGCGACCCGCTGTCCTTCGCCCACCCCGCCTTCCCGGCCTCGACGACGGCCCAGTAGACCTTCTCGACCGTCCCCTCGCGGAACTGCTCGCTGAGCCGGGCCGCGGCCTTGCTGGTGCGGGCGAACAGCAGCGCCCCGCTGGTCGCCTTGTCGAGCCGGTGAACGACGCCGAGGAACACGTTGCCGGGCTTGTCGTACTTCTCCTTGAGGTAGCTCTTGACGAGCCGATCGACCGTCTCGTCGGTCCCGTCGAAGTGCGTGGTCGGCCACCCGCTCGGCTTGTTGAGGCCGATGCAGTGGTTGTCCTCGTGCAGGATGTCGAGCAGCTCCGCGAACGAACTCATGCCGACCTCGACTGCCAGTTTGGCGGTTCGATCCCAGAGGCCGCCAAGGTCGCCAACTTCAGACACATACCTCTTGGCGGCCTGACACCTGGAATTGACCTGTTTCGTATAATGACCATTTGTATACATTTTCCTGCTTGTCACTCTCCCGGCCGCGGCGGGAGTTGCAGGTGACGACCGACTACCTGTTCGAGCCAAGCCCCCGCTTCCAAGAGGTAACCTTCTTGTTCGCTACTCCCGGCCAACTGCACGGAAAATTGGGACCCGTCCGCCAACCGCCTGATCGGCAGGGACACGGTCGGCAACCCGAGGAAACTCCACGGCAGGTTAAACGCCGGATCGCCGGTCGTCGATGCATCGGGCGCAGGGCCCACTGTGGCCGGCGTGAGGTAGAAGCCGCTCCAAACCGCTGGTCCGTCTATTTCGATTTCCACCGTGTCGCGATGGGCGCGTGCGTCCCGGTACTCGACGGCGCTCAGGCAGAGGCCGAACTCGATTAGTTCGCGAATCCGCGGCGGGTATTCGTCCGGTCGTGCCCGAAGCCGTGTCCCGTGGTAGTGGGCGGCCTCGACCGCCATGATCGTCTTGTGATGGCGTGGGAGTTCGATAAAGCCGACGGGCGGCACGGCGATCTCGACGTGGCCTTGAGCCGAGGCGAGGGAGCGGATGTCATAAGCCAATTGATCGACGGCCGCCGTTACCTCGGGTTCGGCTATCTCGGTGAACAAGCCGCGGAGTCGGACAAAACGAGGCGGGCGCTCCCGTCTTGGTTCCGACAGCAGCCGGTCGATCCGCCACGACGCCGACGGGACCGCTTTCGCAAAGCCGTGTTCCCCGTCCGTCCCGGAGACCGCTTCAAACAGTAGCGCCAAGTCCCGGACGCAATTCGCCATCACGCCGACGTGATCGAGACTCGGCGCGAGCGGCAGGACGCCGTCCACGCTCACCCGGCCGTGCGTCGGCTTCAAACAACAAACGCCGCAGTAACTCGCCGGCCGCGTCAGGCTGCCGCCGGTTTGCGTGCCGAGGGCCGCGAGGCACATCCCGCACGCGACGGCCGCGGCACTGCCGGAACTGCTGCCGCCGGGCGTGCGGTCGAGGTTCCACGGGTTCCGCGTCACCGGCGGGTCGGTGAACGCATACGGCGTTGTCACCGTCTTCCCCAGGATCACCGCCCCGGCCGCCCGCAGCCGCTCCACGACCGTCGCGTCGCGGCGGGCGTAGCTGTTCGCCCACAGCTTCGACCCGCAGCCGGTCGGCATGTCGAACACGTCGATGATGTCCTTCACGCCGATCGGGATGCCGTGCAGCGGGCCGCGGTAGTTCGCCTTCACCTCGTCCGTCAGCCGGGCCGCGTCCCGGCGGGCGCGCTCGCGGTCGAGGTAGACCCACGCCTTGACGTGCGGCTCGTACACGTCGATCCGCCGCAGGCACTGCTCCAGCAACTCCGACGGCGTGAGTTCGCCCGTGCGGATGAGTGGCGCGGCGGCGGTGATGGTCAGCGGTTCGTCTGGCATCGTGCGTGTATAGTAAGCTGGACACGCGAAAAAACGAACGGTGACCGATGAACAAGGTGAAGTGCGCCATCCTCGGCGGGTCGGGGTACACGGCCGTCGAGTTGCTGAAGATTCTACTGCGGCACCCCGGCGCGGAGGTCGTGGCCGTCACGTCGCGGCAGGAGGCGGGGAAGCCGGTGTCGGCCGAACACCCGGTCCTGCTGAACCGGTTCGACCTGCCGATGGAGAACTTCGACCCGGCCGCGCTGAAGGCGAAGGGCGTCGCGTGCGTGTTCGGCTGTCTGCCGCACGGGGCGAGTATGGAGGCCGTGCCGCGGGTGCTGGAGCAGGGCATCCGCGTCATCGACCTGAGCGCCGACTACCGCCTTGCGGACCCGGCCGTGTACGAGCAGTGGTACAAGGAGCCGCACCATGACACGGCCAACCTCGAACAGGCCGTCTACGGCCTGCCGGAGCTGTTCGGCGACGCGATCAAGCGGGCGACGCTCGTGGCGAACCCCGGCTGCTACCCGCAGACGGCGATCCTCGGCCTCGCGCCGCTCGTCCGCGCGAACCTGATCGAGCGGGACACCATCATCATCGACAGCAAGTCCGGCGTGTCCGGCGGCGGCCGCACGCCGAAGCTGAGCTTCCACTTCCCGGAGTGCAACGAGAGCGTGACCGCCTACGGCGTCGGCACGCACCGCCACACGCCGGAGATCGAGCAGGCCCTGTCCATCGTCGGGGACGGCGAAGTACAGGTCATCTTCACGCCGCACCTGATGCCGATGGACCGCGGCATCCTCAGCACGATCTACGCGACGCCGACGCTGCCGCTGGACGAGGGGCGGCTGGTCAAGCTGTTCCGCGAGTACTACCGGGGCAAGCCGTTCGTCCGCATCCGCGAGACGCCGCCGGCGACGAAGGACACGGCCCACACGAACTACCTCGACCTGTGCGTGAAAGTGGTCCGCGGCCGCGTGCTGGTGCTGGCCGCGGAGGACAACCTCGTCCGCGGGGCGAGCGGCGTGGCCGTGCAGAACTTCAACCTCATGTTCGGGTTCGACGAAACCACCGCCCTGGGGTGACCCATGCTGGAGGAGCAAGAGGCGTTCCTGCGGGCGATCTTCGACGCGCCGGACGACGACACGCCGCGGCTGGTGTACGCCGACTGGCTGGAGGAACACGGCCAGGAAATCGCGGCGCAGGCGATCCGGCTTTCCGTCGAGTGGTTTCGTTGGCCAGTGGGTCTGCACCAACGGGTCGCGCTACACGAGGAGAGCGAACGCTTCCAGGCGCACCATCCCGAAATCGTCAAAGAGTTGGCGCGCGTTGTCCGGTGGCCGATCGACGAGCCGCGGTACGGCTTGATTCCGCTGACGGTAGCCGAGTTGTCCGATCACCTCACCGTCCGTCAGCGGTCGATCCGTTGCCCCTGGTGGTTTGGCAGCGACACGCTGTTCGTGCGCGGCGGCGGCCACCGCGTCATCGACGCGACACCGTTCGACACGGCCTTCAACACGCTCGCGTTCCAGAAGGTTGTCGAATTGCACATGCCCGGCGAACTCGTCCCCGTGACCGGGACCGTCACCGACGACACCGGCAGCGTGACGGAGTACCCCGTTTTCGAGGAACGTATCGTGCCGATCATCACGACGGCCGGTGTGGAAGCGCTGGCGAAGCACCGCGGCTCGCGGCGGCTGACGCTCCTCGACCTCACGAACAACAACCTCGGCAACGACGCCCTGCGGTTCCTCGCCCGGTCGCCGCACTTGGACCGGCTGAAGCGCCTGACCATCGCCGAGGGGAACACGTTCCGCGGCCGCGTCTGGCAGGAACTGATCGGGCGGTTCGGCGAAGACGTGGTGTCGTAGGAGGCGGCATGTTGGAAGAACGCGAGGCGTTCCTGCGGGCGATCTTCGACGCGCCGGACGACGACACGCCGCGGCTGGTCTACGCCGACTGGCTGGAGGAGCACGGGTTCGCGAGCCACGCCGGGCTGATACGGGTGCAGTGCGAACTCGCAAGGCGGGAACCCGGCGACCGGCCGTCGCCGGAGACGTACCAGCGGCAGGCGGAACTGATCCGGGCCGTGAACGCGATCGACCTCCCCGCCGTCACGTCGGCCTTCCCGAACCGCGGGTTCCGGTTCGCCGAGGAAGTCTCGTTCCTCGCCAACGAGCTATCGCACCCGGCCGAGTTGCGGCAGACAGCGGCGATCAGCCGGCCGGAGTGGTTCGGCGCGACGCGGCTTCGTGTTCGCGACGGGCTGCTCGCCACGGCCGAACAAGTCGCGACGATCTTCGAGCTGCCCTGTTTCGAGCGAGTGGCGGAACTCGACCTCACCGGGCAACAGTTCTTCATCTTTCCAACCGGCCGGGCGATACCGGTATCCGCGGAAATTCTTCAGGGTGGGCAGTATCGCTGCCAGCCGGTGATTTCCTCGGAAGGGCTTGAACGCTTGGTTCAACAACCGGGGTGCGAACGCCTGCGAACGCTGCTCCTCTACAACAACGACCTCGACAACGCCGCCGTCGCCGCGCTCGTCCGGTCGCCGTACCTCGGCGGGTTGACCCGGCTCGAACTCTCCCGCGGCAACCGGTTCGACGCCGGCGGGTGGCAGCGGCTGCTGGCCATCGTCCGCGGCGGGACGTGGGAGCGGCTCGTGGAACGGTTCGGCCAATCGGTTGTAAGCTAACCCCATGACGGACGCGGACAAATTCCTGGCGGCCATCGTCGCGGACCCGGACGACGACGTGCCCCGGCTGGTCTTCGCCGACTGGCTTGAGGAGAACGGCGACGGCGTTCGCGCGGAGTTCATCCGGCTGCAAATCGACCTCGCCCGCCAGGAGCATTCCCCGGAGGTGAAGGCTTCCCTCGAAGGACGGGGCGTGGAGTTGCAGCAGGTCCACGGCGAGCGGTGGAAGCTGCCGAACCTGCCGGGCGTACAGACGTTCCACCGCGGGTTCGTCGAGGAAATGAAAATCTCCGCCGCCGACTTCCTCCGCCACGCCGACCGCATCGGCCGCGACGCGCCGGTGACGGACCTATGGCTGACGGCGGCGGAATACTACACGACCCCGCTCGCGGCCGTGCCGTGGCTGCCGCGGCTGCGGAAGCTCAAGTTCCGCACCGACTCCATCGGCGGCCGGCTCCGCGACCTGTTCCGGCCGAACCTCTTCGCGGAGTTGCGGTCGCTGACGGTCCTTAACGCCCGCCTGTGGGCCGAGCACGTCGCCACTCTGGCGTCGCTTGCCGACAGTTGGCCGAAGCTCGACCACCTCGACCTGTCCGGCAACCCGGTGGGCGACGAGGGGTTCGCCCACCTGGCGGCCGCGACCGGCCTCCGCGGCCTCCGCGAACTCGTGCTCCGGTCCGACGGCATCGAGTACGACTACCGCGTCCACGGCGTCGGCGCGGCCGCGTTCGCCCGGTCGCCGACCCTGACCCGCCTCCGCGTTCTGAACCTGGCCGGGCAGAACGTCGGCGACAGCGGGTTCGGGTCGCTCGTGCGGTCGGAGAACGTCAGCCACATCGAAGTCCTGGACGTGTCGCGAAACGGCCTCGGCGAGATCGGCTCGGAGTGGGCGGTCGAAATGCTGGAGTCGCCGTACCTCGGCCGGTTGCGCCGCCTCAACGTGTCCGGCAACACGATCCACCGGCTGGCCGCGGACGAACTGTCCGTGTGGCCGCACCTGCGGACCGGGTGCGTCGTCGATCTGCGGAATTGCACGATGCCGTCGAACGCCCTGCGGACGCTCCGCGAGTCCGAGTTCCGAACCCAGTTCCGGCTCGACGAGGGGGAAGCGTGAAAGCCACGATGGTCTTCGGTCTGTTCGTCCTGTCCGCTTCCGTCGCGGCGGCGGCGGAGAAGTTCACGCTCAAGCGGACGGAGGCCGAGCCGCCCGCCGAGGTCGGCGAGGCGATTCGCCCGCTGTTGCCGAAGGAGGCGGAGATCGTGCAGGACGCCGCCGGCGCGACCGTCGCCGAGTTCTGGTTCGGCCGCGAGGTTCCCGGCAAGGCGACGGCCGAGCAGGTGAAGAACGGCCTGACGTACCGCGAGCTGACGGAGACGAGCGTTCTCGGCGTCGTCCGCTTCGCGAACCCGTTCATCGACTACCGCAAGCAGGAGATCGCGGCCGGGGTGTACACGCTTCGGCTCGCGTTCCAGCCGGACAACGGCGACCACAAGGACTCCGCCCCGCACACGGAGTTCGCGCTGCTCGTGCCGGCGGACAAGGACACGAGGCCGGACGAGTTGGAACCGAAGGCGCTCTACAAGATGAGCTTCGCGGCTACCGGCGGCGAACACCCCGGCGTGATGCTGCTCTACCCGAACGCGGAACCGGGGAAGGAGACGAAACTGGCGGACCGCGGCGGCGGTGTGTGGACGCTGAACTACACGCGGGCGGTGAACGCGGAGGGCGGGAAGGCGGACCTGGGGTTCGCGATCACCGTCGCGGGGCACAGCAAGATTCGGTGAATCTTGTAGGACGGGTCAAGGCTTTGCGCCGACCCGCCGTCGCACCCGGCAACCCCGGCGGGTCGGCGCAAAGCCTTGACCCGCCCTACTCGGCCGTCGCGCCGACGGCGACCTTGTTCGGCCCGACCGCCGCCAGCGGCGAGGACTTGGGATACCGCAGGAACTTGGCGTCGTCGTCCGGGTCGGTGCCGAGCAGTTCGCCCTTCTCTACGACCACCGGTTTCTCAGCCAGGTTCCCGTCGCCACTCGCCGAATCGCGGGCGTTCTCCGGCGACTTGAAGTTCGGCACGGCCGGCAGGTTCTTCACCGTCGCCGCGGCCTTCGTCTTGGCGAAGTAGTTCCGCGTCAGCCTCACGTCCGCCTTCGCGGGCAGGTCGGCCTCGCCGGAAAAGAACGCCGACCCCGCGAGCGTATGGAACGTGTTGTGCTCCACGACCGCCTTGAACGGCGCGTTCGGACCGGGCGTCTGAAGCACACCGACGCCGTTCGTAAAGTTGTAAACCCGGTTCTGCACGAACTCGAAATCGCGGAGCGGCGCGTCGATGGCGACGGCAGCCCCGGCCCCAGGGCCTTCGAGGCGGCAGTTCGTCATCGACACGAAGGCGTTCAGGTTCGACGCCGCGCCGACCAGCTTGTCCGGGGCGGACAGTTGCACGGCCGCCTCCGCGTCGGCCGGCGCGACCAGCCGCACGCGGTTCAGCACGCACGGCTTGCCCGGCTCCCCGGCCGCGTTCTCGAACCGCACGGCCGCCTTCTTCGCCCCGCGGACGGTCACGTCCTCCAGCCGCACCCCGGCGAGTTGCCCGGCGAGGACGAGGCCGTAGTCCAGCCCGCCCTCCACGTCGAACAAGACGCCCTTGATCGTCAGGGCGTTCGCCCCGCGGATTTCGAGCAGTCGCTTCACGTTCGCGCCGGGTTGCGTCTTCCACACGACCGGCTTCGCCGGGTTCTCGGCCGTGATGGTCAAGTCCTTCAGCCGCTCGATCCGCGGGATGTGGAACGGGTATTCCTGGTGTTGCTCGTCGAGGAGAACGATGGTCGGCGCGGCCTTCCGCGCGGCCGGGTCGAACTCGGCCCGCTTGGCGATGGCGTCGGCCGCCTCCCGGACGCTCGGGAACGTGGCCGCGTTGTCCGGCCCCTTCCCCTTCGTCACGTAAACGCGGGCGAAGTCGAGGGCCGGCGGCGGGGGCGGCGGGGCGGGGGCCGGGGCGAGCGCCTGCACGACGGCGTACCCGATCCCGCCGACGGCGAGGACGGCCGCGGCGATCCCGGCCGCGAGGTAGAGCTTGCGGCGGTTCGCGGCCTTCTTCGGAACCTGCAACCCCTTCAGGCTCTCCGTCTTCTTGGTCAGCGCCGTTTCCGGGGCCTCGCGGGGGGCGGTGTCGTGGTCGAGGCTCGCCCACACGCCGACCTGCACCTCAGCCGTGGCGGCCGGGGACCCCTGCGGCCCCGGCATCGTCTGGACGGCCTGCTTCTCGTGCGTCGAGCCGCCCGGAACGGACACCGTCGCGTAAGGGGACCGCAGCTCGAACGTCGATTGCGTCGTGGACGTGCCCCCGGCGATCAGGATGCCGCTCGCGTTCCGGGCGCTCGCCGCCGGGCCGCCGGCCGCCGGGGAGAGCAGCGGCAGTTCCTTCTCCGTCGGCGGCGGGATCGGAACCTGGACGAACTCCTGCAGGGCCGCGAGCACCTCGTTCGGCGTCTGGAACCGCTCGTTCGGGTCCTTCTTCATCAACCTTTCGACGACCGCCACGATCTCGGCGGGAACATCCGGCCGGACCTGCGAGACCGACTTCGGGTCGCGGGTCTGGTGCCAGAGCAGCTTCTGGGCGACCGACCCTTCCGGGAACGGGGCGTGCCCGGTCAGCAGGTAGTAGAACGTCCCGCCGAGCGAGTACAGGTCGGCCCGGATGGTGACGTTGTGGCTATCGACGGCCTGCTCCGGGGCGAGGTAGTCGGCCGTGCCGAGGACGTTCTCGTCGTACTTCTTCGTCAGCGACGTGTCCTCGTCGTTGAAGAACCGGGCCAAGCCCATGTCGAGGATTTTCACCACCCCGGTGCGGTCGATGAGGATGTTCCCCGGCTTGATGTCGCGGTGGACGATGCCGGTGTCGCTGGCGTACTGGAGGCCGACGGCCGCGCCGTAGACGTAGTGGCACGCCCGGACCGGGTCGAGCGGGCCGGCCCGCTTCACCAGGTCCTGCAGGTTGACGCCGTCCACGAACTCCATGACGAGGAAGTGCAGCCCCTCGTCGTGGTCGATGTCGTAGGCGCGGACGATGTTCGGGTGGTCGAGGGCCGCGACGGCGCGGGCCTCCTGATAGAACCGCTCGCGGGAGGCGTCGTCCTGGCCCTTCGCGGCCGGGAGGACCTTCACGGCCACCCGCCGTCGCATGAGCTTGTGCTCGCAGAGGAACACCTGCCCCATGCCGCCGACGCCCAGCTTCTCCAGAACCTTGTACTTGCCGATCGTGAAGCGCTTCCACTTCCCTTGCAGGAGTTGTTCGGCCTGGAAGTAGGTCAGGACGGCGTCGCGGACGAGCTTGCCGGCGCACTTGGCCGGGTCGGTCGGGAGGGGGCCGGACTCGGCCTGCTTGCCGAGGTAGGCGTCCAGCTTGGCCTCGTCGATGACGCCACTCTTCTTGATCAGGTCGATCAGTTCAGCGACAGTGGCCGGTGCTGGCATCCACGTCACTCCGGTGGCGAGTCGTCTCATCAATCGCGAATACGGGCCGCACGAGTCGGGCGGATTTGGCTAAGTATAGTTTACGCGGTCCGTCAACGACGACGGGAAAGGTCGAACGGGGGTCAAAAATATCCGGGTTGTTACGGCGGATTAGCGCGACAGGGCCACCGCGATGGCGACCAGCGTGGCGAACAGCGCGAACCCCAACGCGACCACGGCCAGGCGGCCGTTGGCCGACCCGACCGCCCGGGGCGTGGCCTCCATCCGCGGGGACGAGTCCGCGATGAGCTGCGCGTCGTCCGGGTTAACGATCAGTTCCACGCTCTCCTTCGTTTCCCGGAGCGGGCTGGTCCGGATCGGCGTCGTCTTCACCTTGCGGCCGGTCGGGACCTGGGCCTCGCCGGCCGGCTCGTCGATCCGGACCTGCTGGCTGTTCGAGACCGACGTGCCGTTCCCGGTCGTCGAGTACCGGGACGAGCTGCCGCCGCCGAGGTTCCGATACCCGGCCGCGACCGCCCGGGTCGCCATCGTCGAGGCCCGGATGCGGTCCGCGTGGCCCATGAGCGCCAGCACGGCCGGGCAGAGGTCCGGCATCTCGTGGTCCGGCGGCGGCGGGAGTTCGTCCTCCGTCCACGGGGCGAGCGCCTCCGCCACCTCCATCGGGGTCTGGTAGCGGTCGTTCGGGTTCTTCGCCAGCATCTTGTCGAGGACTTCCAGGATGCCGGCCGGCACGTCGGACCGGAACTCGGTCACCGGCTTCGGCTGGCTCGTCTGGTGGAACACGAGCTTCTGGGCGATCGTCCCCTCCGGCACCGGCGACTGCCCGGTGAGCATGAAGTAGAACGTGCCGCCGAGGGCGTAGATGTCCGCCCGGATGTCCACGACGTTGGACAGCGCCTGCTCCGGGGCCAGGTAGTCGGCCGTGCCGAGGACGCACTTGTCGTCGTACTTCGCCGTCAGGTTGTCGTTCTTGTCGTTGAAGAACCGGGCCAGCCCCATGTCGAGAATCTTGACGACCCCGGACCGGTCGAGCAGCAGGTTCCCCGGCTTGATGTCCCGGTGGACCATGCTCAGCTCGTTCGCGTGGTGCAGCCCGACGGCCGACTGGGCGACGTAGTGGGCGGCGCGGATCGGATCGACCTGCCCGAACCGGACGACGATCTCCTGCACGCTCGCCCCGTCCACGTACTCCATGACGAGGAAGTGCAGGTTGTCCGCCTTGTCGATGTCGTGCGCCCGCACGATGTTCGGGTGGTCGAGGGCGGCGACGGCGCGGGCTTCGCGGTAGAACCGCTCGAGGTTCGACGGGTCGCTGAGCTTTTCGAGCGGGAGTACCTTCACCGCGACCACCCGCTTCATGAAGACGTGTTCGCAGAGGTACACGGCCCCCATGCCGCCGACGCCGATGAGTTCGAGCAGCTTGTACTTGCCGGCCACCATGAACCGCTTGTACCGGCCGAGCTTGAGTTGCTTCGACTGGAACCGGGTGAGTAGGCCCGCCTTGAGGAGGGCGGTCGTCATGCCGTCGATGGTCTGCGGCGTCCCCTCTTCCAGCCGTAGCCGGTCGAGTTCCGCGTTCAAACGGTCTTCCGGGACCAACCCGCTCTTGCGGGTGCAGTCGAGGAATTCGGTAACGGTCGCGGGCGCGGGCATGAACGCGGACCGAGGGGTACGAGTGGGGATCGTTTCGGAAACAGGTCGCGAGACGTTCCTGTTTTGTAAATAATCTTGGATCGACCGGTAGGAACCTGCAAGCCGCGACCCTCGATTTTTTCGGCTTTTGTTCCCACGCCGAGGCGAGTGACGCGAAGAGATTTCATGGCCGTGTCATTTGTGTGCGACTGAGGGCGAAACTTCCGATGCCACGCGAACTCACGACGGTCCGGGCCGTGTGCCCGCTCGACTGCCCCGACACCTGCGGGATGGTGGTGACGGTCGATCCGGTCGAGAAGCGCGCGGTGAAACTCCGCGGCGACGAGGCCCACCCGTTCACGAACGGCTTCCTGTGCCGGAAGGTGAACCACTACCTCGAACGGGTCTACCACCCGGAGCGGTTGTACCACCCGCTCCGCCGCGTCGGTCCGAAGGGCGAGGGCCGCTTCGAGCGCATCACCTGGGACGAGGCGATCCGCACCGTCGCGGACAGACTGAAGCGGGTCGCGGCCGAGTTCGGCCCGGAGGCGATTCTGCCGTACAGCTACGCCGGGACGATGGGGAAGATTCAAGGATCGAGTCTCGACCGCCGGTTCTTCCACCGGCTCGGGGCGTCCCTGCTCGACCGCACGATCTGCGCGTCCGCCGGCAGTGCCGGGTGCGAGGTGACGCTCGGCATCGGCAAGCGGGCGGTCACGGACCCGGAGCTGGCCGTCAACTGCCGGTTCATCGTGAACTGGGGGTCGAACACCGTCGTCACGAACGCGCACTTCTGGGCGGTCGAGCACGAGGCCCGGAAGCGCGGCGCGCGGATCGTGACCATCGACCCGTTCCGGACGCCGACCGCCGAGAAGTCCGACTGGTGGCTGCCGATCCGCCCCGGCACGGACGCGGCCCTGGCCCTCGGCGTCATGCACGTCCTCTTCCTCGAAGGGTGGCACGATCAGGACTACCTCGACAACTACTGCCTCGGCGGCGAGGAACTGAAGGCACGGGCGCTGAACGAGTACCCGCCGGACAAGGTGTCCCGCATCACCGGGCTGTCGGTCGAGGAGATCGAGCAGTTCGCGAAGGAGTACGGCCGGTCGCGCGCCTTGTTCGGTGGCCCGGCGCTCATCCGGTTGAACTACGGCCTCCAGCGGCACGGTGGCGGCGGAATGGCCGTGCGGACGATCACCTGCCTGCCGGCCGTCACCGGCGATTGGCGACACCCCGGCGCGGGCGCGCTGCTCAGCACGAGCAAGGAGTTCCCGTTCGACTCGTTCAAGCTCGAACGACCGGACCTGATCCCGCCCGGCACGCGGACCGTCAACATGGTGCAACTGGCGGAAGCCCTTCACGGCGAACTTCCCGGCCCGCCGGTGAAGGCGATGGTCGTTTACAACTCGAACCCGGCGGCGGTCTGCCCGGACCAGTCACGGGTGCTGGCCGGCCTTCGCCGCGACGACCTGTTCACCGTCGTCCTCGAACACTTCCTGACCGACACTGCCGGGCACGCGGATATCGTGCTACCGGCGACGATGCAGCTCGAACACTGGGACATCCACAGCGCCTACGGCCACCTGTACGTGCAGGCGAACCCGCCCGCCCTACCGCCGCCCGGCGAGACGAAGGCGAACACGGAGGTCTTCCGCCTGCTCGCGCGGGCGATGGACTTCGAGCCGGAGCTGTTCGAGGTTTCGGACGAGGAGTTGTGCCGCGATTCAATGACAGAGAAGGGCGGGTTCGCCGGGATCACGTTCGACCGGCTCCGCGACGGCACGCCGACGCGGCTGAACGTGCCGCGGGACTTCGCCCCGTTCGCGGAAGGAAACTTCGGCACGCCGAGCGGCAAATGCTACCTGTTCAATCCGAACGAGCAGGCGGCCGGCCGCGACCCGCTGCCGTACTACCAACCGCCCCACGAGGACCCGCAGACGCGGCCGGAGTTGGCGCGGAAGTACCCGCTCCAGATGGTGACGCCGCCGGACCCCGCCTTCTTGAACTCGACGTTTGTGGAAATCGCTCACCTTCGGAAGCAGGCGGCCGAGCCGACCGTGGACCTGCACCCGACCGACGCGGCCGCCCGCGGCATCGCGGACGGCGAGACGGTGACGATCTACAACGACCGCGGCCGCTTCCGGGCGCGGGCGAACGTCGGCGAGACGGTGAAGTCGGGCGTCGTCGTGACGCAAGGGTGCTGGTGGTCCCGCTACACGCCGGACGGCCGCAACCACAACACGCTGACGAGCACCGCCCTCACCGACCTCGGCGGCGGGGCGACGTTCTTCGACAACCTCGTGGAAGTGAGCCGCGAGGACTGAACTTTGCATTTTTCATCGGTCATTTTGAAATGGTTCGCGGTTTGAAATGACCGATCCGATTCAAAATGACCGATGAAAAATGCAAAATCACCTTTCTGAAGCCGCTCAACGGCCGTAACTGGAATTCACCATGAGCGCACCCACGACCGACGACGTACCGCAGAAGTTGGGCAACGTCCGCATGTTCCTGACCGTGTTCACCGTCGTGCAGATCGTCGCGGCGGGCGTGGTCGTGTTTTCCGTCAACAAGATGAACCTCGCCCTCGTCCCGCACCCGCGGGCGGCCGACGCGTTCTTCGGCGCGGCCGTCCTCGTGCTGCTGTTGAACGTGCTGTTTCTGAAACGGGCGCTGCTCCTCGTGCGGACGGCGAAGGCCGCCGACCCGGACCTGTTCGCGCGGTTCACGTCCGAGGCGCTGCTGCGGACGTTCCTCATCAACGTGCCGACGCTCATCCTGCTGGTCGGCTACGCCCTCACGGCGAACCAGCGGCTGCTCGTGCCGGCCGCGGTCGGGCTGGTGGCGGTGTGGTTCACCCGGCCGAGTCGGAAGCAGTACGACGAGTGGTTGGCCGAAATCAAAGTGGGTTAGCCGACGACGACAGCGCGGTTGCGGACCGCCTCGTCCTTCTTCGTCTGTCGCAGCTTCAGCGACGCGCCGATGAAGTCGCGGAACAGCGGGTGCGGCTCGATCGGCTTCGACTTGAACTCCGGGTGGCACTGCACGCCGACGAACCACGGGTGGTCCGGCAGCTCGATCACCTCCACCAGCGACCCGTCCGGACTCGTCCCGGAGATGAGCAACCCCGCCGCTTGCAGCCGGTCGCGGTAGTCGTTGTTCACCTCGTACCGGTGCCGGTGGCGCTCGGAAACGAGGAGGCTCTTGTACGCCTTCGCCGCCCTCGTGTCTGGCAGCAGCTTGCAATCGTAGGCCCCGAGCCGCATCGTCCCGCCGACCTGCGTGACCTTCTTCTGCTCGTCCAGCAACGCCACGACCGGGTGCGGCGTCTGCTTGTCGAACTCCGTCGAGTTCGCGTTCGACAGCCCGAGGACGTTGCGGGCGTATTCGATGGTCGCGCACTGCAACCCGAGGCAGATGCCGAAGAACGGGACGCTGTTCTCGCGGGCGAAGCGGATGGCCTCGATCTTCCCGTTCGTGCCCCGCTTGTCGAACCCGCCGGGGACGAGCAACCCGTCCACGCCGCTCATCAGGGCCGCGGCCCCGTCCTTCTCGACGTTCTCCGCCTCGATCCGGGTGAGCCGGACCTTGCAGTTGTGGAAGATGCCGGCGTGATCGAGGGCCTCGTAAACGGACTTGTACGCGTCGCGGTGCTTGACGTACTTCCCGACGAACGCGATCTGCACCTCGAGCGGCGGCTTGTGGATGACGCGAGACAGCATCTCCCGCCAGTCGGAAATCTCGGCCGGTTTCGCGTGCGACAGGTTCAGCTTCTCGACGATGAGTTCGTCGATCTTCTTCTCGTGCAGGCTCAGCGGCACCTCGTAGATGCTATGCTCGCGGTCCTTCTCCTCGATCACGGCCCGCCGCTCGATGCTGCACATCTGGGCGATCTTGTCGCAGTCCTCCGGCGGGATCGTCCGCTCGGTGCGGCAGATGACCACGTCCGGCTGAATCCCGATCTTCCGCAACTCCTGGACGCTGTGTTGCGTCGGCTTCGTCTTCAGCTCGCCGGCCGCCTTCAGGTACGGGACCAGCGTGAGGTGGATGAACAGGCAGTTCTGCTTGCCGACCTCCAGCGCGAACTGGCGGATCGCCTCAAAGAACGGCATCCCCTCGATGTCGCCGACCGTCCCGCCGATCTCGGTGATGACCACGTCCACGTTGGGGGCGAGCAGCTTCCGGATGCACAGCTTGATCTCGTCCGTGACGTGTGGGATGACCTGCACCGTCTTGCCGCGGTACTCGCCGTTGCGTTCCTTCGTGATGATCGACTGGTAGATTTTGCCGGTGGTGTAGTTGCAGTCGCGGTTGAGGGGGGCGTTCGTGAAGCGTTCGTAGTGGCCGAGGTCGAGGTCGGTCTCGGCCCCGTCGTCGAGGACGTAGACCTCGCCGTGTTGGTACGGGGACATCGTGCCGGGATCGACGTTCAAGTACGGGTCGAACTTCTGCATCCGGACGGTGAGGCCGCGGCGCTCGAGGAGCATCCCGACCGACGCGGAAGTCAAGCCTTTTCCTAAGGAACTAACGACGCCGCCCGTCACGAAAATGTGTTTCGCCATTCACCCGCACCCCGGCCGGGGCCGCGCCGCCGGTGGTGCGGTGGCCCAAAGGTGACTATATCGACCGCCGGGGTCGGGTCCAAGAAGAGTTCGCCTGAAACTGTACAAACGTCCGTCACGCGGCCCCGCGCAGCCGGTCGCGGCGGTACGACTCGACGAACGCGGCATAATCGGCCGGCGTGTCCACCCCGCGGTGGGCGGCCGGCACGACCGCGACCCGGATCGTCCCGCCCACGGCCAGCATCCGAAGTTGTTCCAGCTTCTCGCTTTCCTCCAGCGGGTGCGGCGGCGTCTTCGCGATCTTGAGGAGCGAATCCCGCCGGTAGGCGTACACGCCGAGGTGGAGGAGGAATCGGTCGCCGGAGAAGTCGGGTTGCCCGTCGCGGACGTGCGGGATCGGGCTGCGGCTGAAGTAGAGCGCCCGGCCGTCGTCGGCGCAGACGACCTTCACGCAGTTCGGGTTCTCGTAGGTCGTCCGGTCGCGGATCGGCGTGGCCAGCGTCGCCATGTTCGCCGTGCCGTCGGCCATGAGCCGCATCAGCCCCTCGACGGCCCGCGGGTCGAACTGCGGCTCGTCGCCTTGCAGGTTGACGAACACGTCGGCGTCGGGCAGCGATTCCGCCACTTCCGCGATCCGGTCCGTGCCGCTGGCGTGGTCGGCCCGCGTCATCACGGCGTGGCCGCCGAACGCCCGCACGGCATCGCGAATCCGCTCGTCATCGGTCGCGACCAGCACCCGGCCCGCGCCGCGGACCTTCGCGGCCTGGTCGTGGACGTGTTCGATCAGCGTCTTGCCGGTCTCGCGAAGCAGCGGCTTGCCCGGCAGCCGGGTCGAGGCGAACCGGGCGGGGATGACGATCACGGACTTCATGGGCCAACCTCGGTGGGAGATCGGCCCAGGATGCCCTCCGGCGGGCGAACGGGTCAAGCTCAGAACGTGCCGTTGCGGGTCGTGCCGAGCAGGTGGTTGAGTTGGGACTGGAGCTTCCGGTGGGCGGACGTGGGGCCTTTCGCGAGCGTCAGCGCCTCGCGGACGTTCAGCTTCAGGTCCGGGACGGGCAGCTTCGCGAGCGCGGTGTCGAGGTCGCCGACGAGGTGGTACTTGTTGTCCGCCGGATCGACGCTGATGCCGCGGGCGCGGAGCAGTTCGAGTTCCCGGTAGAAGCCCCGCTCGTTCAGCTTGAGCTTTTTCAAGAGCGCTTCCCGCCGTTGCGGGCCGTCGGAGAGGATCGTAAGGAGGCGATAGAGGCGGGCGGCCCGCTCGGTCGTGATCGGGTGCTTTTCGTCCGCGATTCGCGCGCTCATAAGGGTTCTCCAACCTGTCACCGCGGTGTCCGTCCCGGCCCGCACGACGGGGCGAAGGCGTCCGGGACCGGTCCTGCGAGTGAACCGTCCTGAGATTGAAGTGAGATGGTAGAGCCGAATCGTGAGGAAATCAAGAAGCGAGTTTCGCGATCTTGGTGACCGACTTCCGAAGTCCGGCTTCGACTTCGGAAGTCCAACCTCGCAGCCGCATTCGTAGGTTCGGCAACCGCCCCTCTCCCGGATCGACTTCCGAAGTCGAAACCGGACTTCGGAAGTCGGGCCGCTGGCATTCGACCCGGCAATCTGGTACAACCGAATCGCGAACCCTCCGACTCGCCGAATCGCGTCCCCGCCTGGGCCTCTCGATGCTCCGCTACCTCCCGTTCGTCGCCCTCTTGATCGCGCCGGCCGCGGCCGCCGACCCGGCGGCCATCGACTTTACCCGCGAGATTCAGCCGATCCTCGCCGAGCACTGCTACGCCTGCCACGGGCCGGACGAGAAGGCCCGCAAGGCGAAGCTGCGGCTCGACACGAAGGACGGCCTCGCCGGGGTCGTCACCGCCGGCAAGCCGGCGGACAGCGACCTCATCGAGAGAATCCTGGAAACGGACGCCGAGCGGGTGATGCCGCCGAAGAAGTTCAACAAACCGCTGAAGCATGAGCAGGTCGCGAAGTTGAAGCAGTGGGTGGAGCAGGGGGGCAAGTGGACCGAACACTGGGCGTTCGTGCCGCCCCGGAAGCCGGAGGCCGGAGGTCAGAAGTCAGAGATCGGAAACACGATCGACCACTTCATCCGCGGACGGCTGACGGCCGAGGGGCTGAAGCCGTCGCCGGAGGCCACGAAGACGACGTGGCTCCGCCGCGTTACGTTCGACCTGACCGGCCTGCCGCCGTCGCCGAAGGAGGTGGACGACTACCTCGCGGACACAACGGCGAACGCGGCCGAGAAGGTCGTGGACCGGCTGCTGAAGTCGCCGCGATTCGGCGAACACATGGCCCGGTTCTGGCTCGACTACGCCCGGTACGGCGACACGCACGGCCTGCACCTGGACAACTTCCGCGAGATGTACCTCTACCGCGAGTGGGTCATCCGCGCCTTCAACGAGAACAAGCCCTACGACAAGTTCCTGGTCGAGCAGCTCGCCGGCGATCTGCTCCCGAACGCGACCGTCGATCAGCAGGTCGCCACCGGGTTCCTCCGGTGCAACATCACGACGAGCGAGGGCGGCGTGATCGAGGAAGAGTGCTACGTCCGCAACGTCGTGGACATCGTGGACACGTTCGGGTCGGTCATGCTCGGCTTGACCGCCGGGTGCGCCCGCTGCCACGACCACAAGTACGACCCGTTCTCGCAGAAGGATTACTACTCGCTGTTCGCGTACTTCAACAGCATCGAGGGGTCCGCGCTCGACGGGAACGCCGCCCGGCACGCGCCGTTCGTGCCCGTGCCGACGCCGGAGCAGTCCGCGAAACTGGCCGAGCTGCGGGCGAAACTCTCGGCCGTGAACGAGCGGATCGCCGACGAGGTCGCGAAGGTGAAGTACGCCGGCGACGCCACCGGGACGATCACCGCGGCCGTGCCGCGGAAGGATGTCGTGTGGATCGACGACGCGCTGCCGCCCGGCGGGACGCCGGCCGCCGCCGCCGGGTTCAACGCCGCGTGGGACTTCGTGGCGAAATCGACGCACGAACCGGCCGCGGGCGAGAAGTCGGTGAAACTGACGGCCGACGGCTTGAAGCAGGTCGTCCTGACCGACGTGTCGCCCGGCCTTCGTGTCGGGGCAGGGGACAAACTGTTCGCCTACGTGTTCATCGACCCGAAACACCCGCCGAAGGAGATCATGCTCCAGTGGCACACGTCCGGGTGGCTGCACCGGGCGTACTGGGGCGAGAACCGCATCGACTGGGGCAAGGACCGCACGACCGAGCGGCGGCCGCAGGGCCAACTGCCGGAGGCCGGGAAGTGGGTCCGGCTCGAAATCGCGGCCGCGCTGGTCGGGATCAAGCCGGGGTCGGTGGTCACCGGCCTGGCGTTCACGCAGTTCGACGGCACGGCGTTCTGGGACAAGGCCGGGATCGTGACCGCCACGCCGCAGGGCGACCGGCGGTTCGACACGCTCGCCGAGTGGGCGGCCTCCGCCGCCGCCGACACCGGCGTCCCGCAGGCGATCCGCGAGATCATCAAACTCGACGCCGTTAAGCGGACGGACGCGCAGAAGAAGCAACTCCGCGAGTTCTTCATCGAGAACGGGTACAAGAAGACCCGCGACACGTTCGAGCCGTTGCAGAAGGAGCGGACCGAGCTGGCCGGCGCGATCGTGAAGCTCGACGGCGAGGTTGCCGTCAGTTACGTGTTTAAGGAGCGGGCCACCCCGCGGCCGGCGTTCTTGCTGAAGCGCGGCGAGTACGACCAGCGCGGCGAGCCGGTCGGCCGCGCGACGCCGCGGGTACTCCCGGCGAAGGGCACGCCCGCGAATCGGCTGGAACTCGCGAACTGGCTCGTGTCCGCGGACCACCCCCTGACGGCCCGTGTCGCGGTCAACCGGTTCTGGCAGCAGGTGTTCGGGACCGGCCTCGTGAAGACGGCAGACGACTTCGGCACGCAGGGCGAGTTGCCGAGCCACCCCGAACTGCTGGACTACCTCGCCGTCCAGTTCCGCGAGTCGGGCTGGGACGTGAAGAAGCTGATGAAGGCGTTCGTCTTGTCGGAGACTTATCGACAGTCGGCGAGGGTAACGCCGGAGAAGCTGACGAAGGACCCACAGAACCGGCTGCTCTCCCGCGGCCCGCGGTTCCGGCTCGACGCCGAGATGGTCCGCGACCAGGCGCTGTACGTCGGCGGGCTCCTCGTCGAGAAGGTCGGCGGGCCGAGCGTGAAGCCGCCGCAGCCGGCCGGGCTGTGGGAGGCGGTCGGGTACACGTCAAGCAACACCGCCCGCTTTTCGGCCGACGCCGGGCACGAGAAGGTCCACCGCCGCAGCCTTTACACGTTCTGGAAGCGGACCTCGCCGCCGCCGCAGATGACGGCGCTCGACGCGCCGAGCCGCGAAGCCTGCACCGTCCGCCGCGAGCGGACGAACACGCCACTCCAGGCACTCTTGCTCATGAACGAGACGCAGTTCGTGGAAGCGGCCCGCGCCACGGCCGAACGGGCGATGAAAGAAAACGAGGGCGACCCAGTCGGCCACCTGTTCAAACTCGCCGTCGGTCGGCCGATCACCGATTCGGAACGAACGATTCTCAAGGCCGCGCACGCGGAGTATCGTACCGCCTTCGCGAAGGACACGGCCGCGGCGACGAAGCTGCTGGCTCTCGGTGAAACGAAGGCCGACTCGAAGCTAAATGCAACCGACCTCGCGGCCCTCACGATGGTCGCGAACACGGTCCTGAACCTGGACGAAGTCCTCACTAAGTAGGCCCGCCATGCACCCGATCCGCGAATCGCTGACGGCCCTCACCCGCCGGGCGTTCTTCGGCCAGTCCGCCCTCGGCCTCGGCGCGGCCGCCCTCTCGACGATGCTGCCGGGCCGCGCGGCGGCCGAACCCATCGCCGGGCTGCCGCACTTCGCCCCGACGGCAAAGCGGGCCATCTTCCTGCTCATGAACGGCGGGCCGTCGCAGCTCGACCTGTTCGACCACAAGCCGAAACTCGCCGACCAGTTCGACAAGGAACTGCCGGACTCGATTCGCAAGGGCCAGCGGCTGACGACGATGACCAGCGGCCAGGTCCGGTTCCCGCTCGCGCCGTCGAAGTTCAAGTTCGCCCAGCACGGCAAGGCCGGCCTCTGGGTGAGCGAGTTGCTGCCGTGGACGGCGAAGCTGGCCGACGAGTTGACGGTCGTAAAGAGCCTGCACACGGAGGCGATCAACCACGACCCGGCCGTGACGTACCTCTGCACGGGCAACCAGATTCCCGGCAAGCCGAGCCTCGGCGCGTGGTTGAGCTACGGCCTGGGAACGATGAACAAGGACCTGCCCGACTTCGTCGTGATGACGCCGTCGTGGTCCGGCCGCAAGGAGGCGCAGGCGATCTACAACCGGCTCTGGAGCGCCGGGTTCCTGCCGAGTAAGCACCAGGGCGTCGCGCTGCGGTCGCAGGGCGACCCGGTACTGTTCCTGTCGAACCCGGACGGCGTGGACGCCTCGACCCGCCGGACGATGCTCGACGCCCTCGGCAAGTTGAACCAACAGCACTTCGACCAGCTCGCCGACCCGGAGACGCAGACGCGGATCACGCAGTACGAGATGGCGTTCCGGATGCAGACGAGCGTGCCGGACCTGATGGACCTGTCGAAGGAGGACAAGAAGACGCTCGACCTGTACGGCCCGGACGTGACGAAGCCCGGCACGTTCGCGGCCAGCTGCCTGCTCGCCCGCCGTCTGGTCGAGCGGGACGTGCGGTTCGTCCAACTTTTCCACCGCGGCTGGGACCAGCACGCCAACATCGCCGGCGACCTGCCGAACCAGTGCCGGGACGTGGACCAGGCGTGTTACGCCCTCGTCACGGACCTGAAGCAACGCGGCCTACTCAAGGACACGCTCGTCGTTTGGACCGGCGAGTTCGGGCGGACGGTCTACTGCCAGGGCGGGCTGACGAAAGCGAACTACGGCCGCGACCACCACCCGCGGTGCTGGACGATGTGGATGGCCGGCGGCGGCCTCAAGCCGGGCTACGCCCACGGCGAGACGGACGACTTCAGTTACAACGTCGTGAAGGACCCGGTCCACCTGCACGACCTGAACGCGACGATCCTGCACTGCCTGGGGATCGACCACAAGCGGTTCGCGGTCAAGTTCCAGGGCCTCGACCAGCGGCTCACCGGCGTGGAGGAGCATTCGGCCGTGAAGGCGCTGCTGGCGTAATGGCCCTGACTTCCGAAGTCCGGCTTCGACTTCAGAAGTCGAACGTCGCAGCCGCTTTCGCGGAGGCGGATCACGCCCCCTTACCCGCTCGACTTCCGAAGTCTAAAACCGGACTTCGGAAGTCGGACCGCCGCGTGAGCGTCGGGATTTCCCGGACCGCCCCGTCGCCCCGGCCCTAAAATGGGGAAGTCGATTCCCGAAGCACGAGGCCGTTCGGAATGCCAGCCGCTCCCGAAGACAACCCGCCCCCGACGCCGTCCCCACCGGCCCCGAACCCCCCGGCGACGAAGCCGGGCCGCCCGAACGTCCTCCTCCCCGGCGGGTGGGCGGCCGTGTGCGTCGTCCTCGGCGTCGTCCTCCTGCTCCTGCTGTTCCAAAGCCCGACGCGGATTTCCGTGACGGCGTTCGAGAAGGTCCGCGACGCCGGCGAGATCAAGGCGTTCAAGCTCGTCGGCCAGGAGCGGGCTTACGGCGAGGTCCGCGACCCGAAGGGCGAACTCGCGAAGCAACTCGAACTCACCGGCGGCCTCTTCTCCGTCCAGCTCCCGCACACGGACAACACGTACCGCGACGTGGTCGAGGTCGTGAAGGCGGCCGACCGCAAGGTCCGGGACGAGAAGAAGGACGGCCAGGAGCCGGTCGTGGTGACGGTCGAAGAAGAGCAGATGAACTACATCGGCCCGCTGCTCTGGACGACGCTGTTGCTCATGGGGTTCGCGGCCATCGTGGTGTTCTTCGTGCTGCCACGGCTGCGCGAGTCCGGCGGCGGCGGGTTCATCAACAACTACATCCGCAGCCCCGCCCGCCGGTACGAGAAGGGCAAGACCCGCGTGACCTTCGACGATGTGGCCGGCATGGACTCCACGAAGCGGGAGTTGCAGGAGATCGTGGACTTCCTGCGGAACTCGGACAAGTTTACCCGCCTCGGGGCGCAAGTCCCGAAGGGCGTGCTGCTCGTCGGCCCGCCGGGGACGGGGAAGACGCTCCTCGCGAAGGCGGTCGCCGGCGAGGCGAACGTGCCGTTCTTTAGCATCAACGGGTCCGAGTTCATCCAGATGTTCGTCGGCGTCGGGGCCAGCCGGGTCCGCGACCTGTTCAAGACGGCGAAGGAGAACGCCCCGTGCGTCGTGTTCATCGACGAGATCGACGCCGTCGGCCGGATGCGCGGCGCGGGCGTCGGCGGCGGGTCGGACGAGCGCGAGCAGACGCTCAACCAAATCCTCAGTGAGATGGACGGGTTCCAGCCGACGGAGACGGTCATCGTCCTGGCGGCGACGAACCGGCCGGACGTGCTGGACACCGCGCTCCTGCGGCCGGGGCGGTTCGACCGGCACGTCACCGTCACCCGCCCGACGTGGCAGGGGCGGCTGGCGATCCTGAAGGTCCACACGCGGAACAAGCCGCTGTCGGACGCCGTGGACCTCGAGCGGATCGCCCGGTCGATGATCGGCATGAGCGGGGCTGAGCTACGGAACCTCTGTAACGAGGCGGCGCTCTTGGCGACGCGGGCCGGGAAGAACAAGATCGAGCAGGAAGACTTCGACCAGGCGTCCGACCGCGTCCGCCTCGGGGCGAAGCGGGAGGAAGCGTTCGGCGAGGAGGAGAAGAAGCGGACGGCGTACCACGAGGCCGGGCACGCCCTGGCCGCGTGGCTGGAGCCGAAGACCGACCCGATCGAGCGGGTGTCGATCGTGCCGCGGGGCAGGGCGGGTGGCTTCACCCTATTCCAGCCGGACGAGGACCGCGTCGATCACTCGTACACGGAACTGCTCGCGGAACTGGTCGTGACGCTCGGCGGGCGGGCGGCGGACCGGCTGGTGTTCGGCGAGCCGATGAGCGGGGCCATCGGCGACCTGAAGCACGCCACGAAGATCGCCCGGATGATGGTCACGCAGTTCGGCATGAGCGAGAAGCTCGGCCCGGTGTCGTACCGCGTCGGCGAGGACCACGTCTTCCTCGGCAAGGAGATCGTCGAGTCCCGCGACTTCAGCGAGGGGACGGCCCGCATCATCGACGAGGAAGTGCAGCGCATCCTGAGCGACGCCGAGAGACGGGCGTACAGCCTACTGGAGAAGAACCGCGAGGACCTCGACGCACTCGCGAACGCGCTGTTGCAGCAGGAAGAATTGGACCGCGAGGCGGTGGACAAGTTGCTACGAAAGGCCCCACGGCCGGACGCACCGGAGAAGCCGGCGGCGGAGCCGACGACGGAGGCCGCCCCTTCGACGAAGTTGGCGTTCGGCGGGGCGTAAGCAACAAAACGTGGCGAGCCGAGCGGTGTAAGCCGCCGGGTGTTAGGCGACCCACCCGGCGGCTTACGCCGCTCGGCTCGCCACGTTTAGAATGCGTGCTGCACGCCGAACCAGAACTGGAACGGCGTGTTGTCGTTGATCGTTTTGGCGAAGTCGAACCGGAACGTCACCCGCTCGATGAAGCTGAACAGCGCCGTGTCCACCCGCAGCCCGGCCCCGAGTGCGTGGGCCACTTCGCCGACACGGCGGCCGTTCGAGTAGACCGCCCCCACGTCGTAGAACGCCGCCAGCCACACGTTTCGCGCCCCGACGGTGTGGTCCAACACGTCCCACGTCACGTCCCGGTAGAGCGGCAGCCTCAACTCCGCGTTCGCCACCCAGAGGGCGCTCCCCTGCTTCTCGGCGAGGTCGTACCCGCGGAACAGCGTCCCGCCGCCGAGCGCGAAGAACTGCCCGCGGTCCGGGAACGCCCCCTGCGTCACGATGCGGCCGGCGATCCGCGTCTGGCTCCACCGGCCGAGGCACTCGCTGTCCAACAGCTTCTGCACGGCCGCCAGTTCCAGCCGCAGTTGATGCACGCCCACGTCGCGGTGCAGCCGCGTGACTCCGCTGGCGAGCGTGGCGTCGGCCCAGAACCCGCACTCCGGGTCCCAGTACGGCGTGTACAGGTTGACCCGCGTGTGCAAACCGTTCAGGAACGTCCAGTCCGGCCGCTCCGCCCCGCGCGGCCGCGACCGGGCGAACGGCAGGAAGTTGTCCTGGTACGACGTGAACACTTCCGAGTACGCCAGCGGCGGCAGGTAAAAGCTCGACCCGTACTGGTAGACGTACCGGGCGAACGCCGACGCCCGCGTCGCGGTGTCCCGGCCGTTGACGTTCCCGTAGGGGCCGCCGAGCCGCTGCTCGACGTTGACCCCGAGTTGCGTCTTCGGCAGCGGCCAGTGGTCCCAGAGGCCGTCCGCCCCGACGACGAGGTCGCGGAAGTCGGTGCGGTACGCGGCGTACGCGCCGCCGCTGAACACCTGCGTGCGGTGGACGCCGGCCCGGACGCCGAGCATGGTGGACCGCGTGTACCACGGGTCCGGGAACAGCGCCCCGCCGACCCACGGCCCGCCGCCGACGTTCCACCGGTCGTAGTCGGTCGTCAAGTCGGTCTGATTCAACATCGAATAGAACGGCGTCGCCTCCACCCGCGGGGCCGGCTTCCAGACGTTGTTCGCCGGGTTCTTGTCCAGCAGCACGGAATCGGGATCGACGACGATCTGCGTCGGCTCCCGCGGCAGCGTCGCCTCGATCCGTACCTTGTTGCCCGCGAGCGGCCGGATCGACACGTCCATGTCGTCGAGCTTCATTTTTGCCGCGCCACCGCCGATCGGGACGCGGACCGGGAACCCGTCGCCGTCGGCGAACTGAAAACCGACGGTCGTGGCCTCCGACAACTCGGCCGTCTGCGACACGACCACGGAAACCCGCGTCGGCCCGCCGGCGTTCATGGTCCCGATCATCGTCCGCGCGACCCGCTGTCGGGACTTATCCAACTCGACGCTCTCGACCTGCCAGTCACTCGTCCCCTTGCCGTACACCCACCGCTCGAAGAACTCGTTCCAGGGCTGGCCGGTGTAGGCTTCGAGTTCCGCTTTGAGTTGCTGGGCGGACAACACCTTCCACGAATACTTTTGCGTGACACCGCGGACGAAGTCGAAGAACGCGGCCTCGCCGAGGCGGGCCTCGATCATGCCGAACACCTTCGACCCGCGGTCGTAGGCCCCGCTGAACAGGCCGATCAGATGGTTGAACCCCGGCAGGTCGCCGGCCGCGGCCGGCATCTCGTCCCGGCGGATCGCGCCGTACATGCTGCCGTGCCGGTAGTTCTCCCGGCGGATGTTCGGCATCCATCCCATGCCCTCCGGCCACTTCAGCAGCTCGTTGTTCTTGCCGTGCTTCTGGTCGATCAGCCGGTGGGTGAAGTACGTCGCCGCCCCCTCGTCGATGAACGTTTCGGCGTACCCGTTCGTGCCGACCAGGTTGTACCACCACTGGTGGCACGTCTCGTGCGAGACGAGGTACTCGACGTACCCCCGCGCCAGGTGCGGCATGCCGAAAACCCGCTCGTCGATCAGCACGAGGCCGCCGCACTCGTTGCCGTTCCAGCCGAAGTACGATTCCGCGACGGTGAACTGCGAGTACGGGAACTCGCCGAACCACTCGGAGTAAACGGGGATCGCCTCGCCGACGATCTTCAGGATTTCGCGGGCGTAGTGCTCGTGCCGCGGGAACGCGAGGCACTTCAGGGTGATCTCCCGGCCGCTCGCGAGCTTCGTCGTGCCGACGAACTCCTGGTACTCGGCGCTCGCCAAAACCGCGAAGTCCCGACCGACGAACGGGTGCGTCTCGATGGTCTTCCAGCCGTCCGCGCCGGGTTGCTCTTCTTTGATGATCGCGGAACAGGCGAGTTTCTGCTCGGCGGGCAGGCGGATCTTCGCCGTGTACCGCCCGGCCTCGTTCCAGAACGGCTGGTGCCACGGGATGAACGGCATGGCGTGCCAGCCCATGTCGTCGAAGAACGCCACGACCGGCAGCGCGTTCGTGACGTAATGCACGCCCTGCCAGTGGCCCCAGCGGCCCTGCTTGTTCGGCAGCCGGATCGCGCCTTCGAGTTCGACGGTAATCGTTTCGCCGGCGTTCAGCGGGCCGGGCAATTTCACGACGATGGCGGACGGGTTGTCGTGTCGGTACGAGTACGTCAGCAGCTTCGGCTCGCCTGTCATCGTGGGCACACTCACCCGGTCGATGCTGCCGTGCCGCCCGGCTCGGTCGATGCCCTGCGACGGGTTCATGCGGAGGAGTTCGAGCGTCTTCGCGAGCAGCAGGTGGTCGCCGTCCGGGATGCGGTAGTGCGGGTAGAAGTTAAAGACGATCTCGTCCGTCGGCTTCGCCGACCGGTTCGTCCAGGTGACGCGCTGGCAGAAGTCGGCCTTGTGGTGCTTCGTGTCGAGTGTGAGGTGCAGGTCGTACTGTGGAAGGGTGTCAACGTCGGCACGGGCGTGGCCGCACAACAAGCCGACAGTCAAAGCTAGGCCCAGCCACCGCATCCGCGCGCACCCTCCGGGAGGGCCGGGATATAGCGGGGGAGGGGAGTTGCCGCTAGGCGGGTTTTCAAAGTAGTAGGCACACTCCGTGTGCCGTCTCCTCCACACCTCAGAAACCTGCACGATGTCACTGCGACCGACAGCAGACGGCACACGGAGTGTGCCTACTACTATTTCTCTCGGTTGACCCGTCGGTTCTCGCGACGCTGACAGCGGAGCTGCGACACTTCCCTTGTTCCCTCCGGCAGTGTAGCGGCGTCTGCGATCAACACGGGCAGGCCGTGCTTGATCGGGAACGTCACGGCGCACTGGCCGCACGTCAGCGTCTGGCCGTCACGGGTCAGCGGCGTCTCGCGGGTCGGGTCGAGGGGACAACGGAGGCAACCGAGGAGATTGTCGGTCATGGGAAGTAACCCCCGGAAATGGAAAAAGCCCCGGTCAAGTTACCCTGACCGGGGCTTCATCTATCAATGCAAGTTGGTAGCGTTCGAGTTACGTTTGAGTGGTGACTTGATCGGCTTCTACCCGTGAAGGTAGAGCCTTGGAAATACATCCTTAGAAAGGAGGTGATCCAACCGCAGGTTCCCCTACGGTTACCTTGTTACGACTTAGTCCCAATCAAGTGTTTCGCCTTCGACTACGGTAAAGTAGGCTTCGGGCGCTCCACTCTTTCGTGGCTTGACGGGCGGTGTGTACAAGGCTCAGGAACACATTCACCGCGGTGTTGCTGACCCGCGATTACTAGCAATTCCAACTTCACGAAGGCGAGTTGCAGCCTTCGATCTGAACTGGGGCGTGTTTTTTGGGATTGGCTTGGTTTCGCAACTTTGCGTCCCTTTGTTCACGCCATTGTAGCACGTGTGCAGCCCTAGACATAAAGGCCATGAGGACTTGACGTCATCCCCACCTTCCTCCGGTTTGACACCGGCAGTCCCACTAGAGTCCCCGGCATGACCCGCTGGCAACTAATGGTAAGGGTTTCGCTCGTTAAGGGACTTAACCCGACATCTCACGACACGAGCTGACGACAGCCATGCAGCACCTGTGTTAGCTTCCGGATTGGATACCGTTCGTTCCCGTTTCCGGGTCCTACTTGCTAACTCTTTCGAACATGTCAAGTCTAGGATAAGGTTCTTCGCGTAGCCTCGAATTAAGCCACATGCTCCACTGCTTGTGTGAGCCCCCGTCAATTTCTTTGAGTTTCAGCCTTGCGGCCATACTCCCCAGGCGGAGAACTTAGCACTTTTGCTTCGGCAGTAAACCCAAGTCAAGTCTACTACCTAGTTCTCAACGTTTAGGGCTAGGACTACCGGGGTATCTAATCCCGTTCGCTCCCCTAGCTTTCGCGCCTCAGCGTCAGAAGAGGTCCAGCATGCCGCCTTCGCCACCGGAGTTCCTGTGCATATCAACGCATTTCACCGCTCCACGCACAGTTCCGCATGCCCCTACCTCCCTCGAGACCGCCAGTATCCACGGCCGTTCTCCGGTTGAGCCGGAGGATTTCACCACAGACTTGGCAGCCCGCCTACGCGCCCTTTAAGCCCAGTGATTCCGAACAACGTTCGCACGGTTCGTCTTACCGCGGCTGCTGGCACGAACTTAGCCCGTGCTTCCTCCAGGGATAGATCAAGCTTTCGCTTTTCTCCCCCTCGACAGTGCTTTACAACCCGAAGGCCTTCATCGCACACGCGGCGTCGCTCGGTCAGGCTTGCGCCCATTGCCGAAGATCCTCGACTGCAGCCACCCGTAGGTGTCTGGCCAGTGTCTCAGTGCCAGTGGCGCGGGTCGTGCTCTCACACCCGCTAGACATCTTCGCCTTGGTGGGCCGTTACCCCACCAACTAGCTAATA
>NZ_JCABYM010000070.1:0-52990 GCF_059499385.1 Limnoglobus sp.
GCCGCGAACAAGTCTTCGGCTTTGGCTTTGTTCCCTCCCCCCTTGGGGGGGAGGGAACAAGACAATCATCCGCCCCCTCCTGGCCGTCAGCCGTGACGACGTGACGGCCTACCTCGCGGCGCTCGGCCAGCCGGCGCGTACGGATTCGTCGAACGCCGACCGGCGGTTCACCCGCAACCGCATCCGCCACGACTTGCTGCCGCTGTTGAAAGACTTCAACGGCGAAATCGTCCCTATTCTGAACCGCCTCGCGGTCCACGCGGCCGAGGCGTTCGACTTCATCGAACGCGCCGCCGCCGCCCTGCTCGCGAAGGCCGAACGGCCCCGCGCCGGCGAAATGCTCATCCTCGACCGGCCGACGCTGGATGCGGCCGAGCCGTTCCTGGTGCGGGAGTTGTTCCGCCTCGTCTGGCGGCGCGAGGGCTGGCCGCTCGACGCGATGACCCACGCCCACTGGAATCGGCTCGCGGACCTCGCCGTCGGCGATTATCCGTCCGGCGTCCGCCTCCGGCTGGCCGGAAAGGTGGTCCAACTGGAACGCAAAACCGGATTCACCGCGGAGACCGCAAAGACCGCAGAGAGAAAACCAGAGAAGAGTTCTTAAAATCACTCCTCTGTTTTTCTCCGCGCCCTCTGCGCCCTCCGCGGTGAAATCTTCTTCTGAGGCTCTCATGCTGCGTCCGATCCGCCGTGCCCTCTTCTCCGTTTCCGACAAGACCGGCCTCGTGGCGTTCGCCGCCGAACTGCACGCGAAGTACGGCGTCGAGCTGATCGCCACCGGCGGCACGAAGAAGGCGCTCGCGGACGCCGGGCTGCCGGTAAAGGACGTGAGCGAGCTGACCGGCTTCCCCGAAATCCTCGACGGCCGCGTGAAGACGCTGCACCCGGCGATCTACGCCGGCCTGCTGGCAAAGCGGGGCAAGCCGGAGCACATGACCACGCTGGCGGAGCACAAGCTGCCGGAAATCGACCTCGTGGTGTGCAATCTCTACCCGTTCGAGCAGACGGTCGCGAAGCCCGGCGTGACGGAGGCCGAGGCGATCGAGAACATCGACATCGGCGGCCCGTGCATGGTGCGGGCGGCGGCGAAGAATTTCGAGAGTGTAACAGTAGTAGTGGACCCGACCGATTACGTACTTGTCGAAGTCCAGTTGAAACAACATGGTGGGGTCAGCCGTAACACTCGCCTGCATCTCGCGTCGATGGCATTCTTACGGATCGCCCAGTACGATACCGCGATTGAGAGGTACTTCAAAAGGCTCTCCCCGATTAGCAAAGACGACCAATTTCCGCTCGTTCTCGCACCAGACTTCGCCAAACTCCAAACCCTTCGATACGGGGAGAACCCACATCAGAAGGCGGCCTTCTATTCTGAACCCGGCGCATTGACTCGTCCGTGTGTCGCTAGTTCCCACCAACTCCACGGCAAGGAACTGAGTTACAACAACATCCTCGATCTCGACTCGGCGCTGAACCTCGCCCGCGAGTTCGCCGGGCCGACGGCCGTGGTCGTGAAGCACAACAACCCGTGCGGGGCGGCCACCGCGGGCACGCTCGCGGAGGCGTTCCAGAAGGCGTGGGACGGCGACCCGCTGTCCGCGTTCGGCGGCATCCTCGCGTTCAACCGGCCGGTGGACGCCGACACCGCGTCGGCCCTCATGGACCCGAAGGCCAAGCGGTTCATCGAGTGCGTCATCGCCCCGGACTACGAGCCGCCCGCCCTCGACGCGCTCAAGAAGTGGAAGGAGAACGTCCGCCTGCTGAAGACCGGGCCGCTGGCCGGGTTCCCGCAGGGGCTGGACTACCGCCGGGTGGACGGCGGGCTGCTCGTCCAGACCCGCGACGTGGGGGCGGACAAGCCAGACGAATGGAAGGTCGTTACGAAGCGAAAGCCGACGGAGGCCGAGTTCCACGCCCTGCACTTCGCGTGGTTCGTGTGCAAGCACGTGAAGTCGAACGCGATCGTCCTCGGCAACGGCACGCAGGTCGTCGGCGTCGGGGCCGGGCAGATGTCGCGGGTGGTGTCGGTGGAGATCGCCGTGAAGAAGGCCGGCGACCGGGCGAAGGGGTCGGTGCTGGCGTCGGACGCGTTCTTCCCGTTCCCGGACAACGTGGAGCTGGCGGCCGCGGCCGGCGTGACGGCGATCGTGCAGCCGGGCGGCAGCGTCAAGGACGCGGACAGCGTCGCCGCGTGCGACAAGCACGGGATCGCGATGCTGTTCACGGGGGTGCGGCATTTTCGGCATTGATAGTAGTAGGCACACTCCGTGTGCCGTCTGCACGGCGTATCGGCGACTTCGTGCAGGTCTCCGCGGCGCTCAGCAGACGGCACACGGAGTGTGCCTACTACTATGCCGCAAGGAGTGCATACTACTCTCAGCGATGGGAAGGAGACGGCACACGGAGTGTGCCTACTACTATGAAAGACCGTGGCCCACGAGTTCGATGAACACGTCTTCGAGCGTCGGCTCGACCTTCTTGAGCGTCTGAATCTTGCCGCCGCCCGCGATCACCGCCTGCACCACGCTGCCGATCACCGCGTCGGCCTCCAGCGACACCTTTAGCTCGATCGTCGTCGGCGTCTCCGTCCGCGTCGCCTGGTGAACGCCCGGCAGCTTCGACACGTCGGCCAGCGCGTCCGCCCCCGGCGAGAGGCTCAGCTCGAAGATCGGGAACTCCTGCACCTTCCGCTTCAGGTTCGCCGGCGTGTCGCAGGCCAGCACCTTGCCCTGGTCGATGATCGCCAGCCGGTCGCACAACTCGTCCGCCTCGGCCATGTAGTGCGTCGTCAACAGCATCGTCCGGGCCGGGTTCTCCTTCATCCACTCCTTGATGAACCCGCGGATGTTGCGGGCGGCCGTCACGTCCAGGCCGAGCGTCGGCTCGTCGAGGAACAGGATCTTGGGGTCCGTGATGAACCCGCGGCAGAAGTTCATCTTCTGCCGCTGGCCGGTCGAGAGGTGGCTGAGCCGGCTGTTCGCCTTCTCCGTCAGCCCGACGATGCCGAGCATCCGGTCGATCCGCTTCGCGACCAGGTCGTTCGGCACGCCGTAGATGCGGCTGAACAGCCAGAGGTTCTCCTTCACGTTGAGGATGCCGTAGCCGCTCGTCTCGCCGCCGGAGACCATGTTGATGATCGGGCGGATCTGCTTGGCGTGCGCGACCACGTCCTTGCCGTCGATCTCGGCCTTCCCCGCGGACGGGGCGAGGAGCGTGGTGAGGATTTTGATGAGCGTCGTCTTGCCCGCGCCGTTCGGGCCGAGCAGGCCGAAGAGTTCGCCCTGGCGGATGTCGAGATCGACGCCGGCGAGGGCGACGAAGTCCTTCGCGTCGTCGGGCTTCGGCTTGCGGAACCACCCCTTGCGGGGCTTGCGGTACGTGCGGGTGAGGCCGACGGTGCGGATCGCGGGAACTTCCATGCGGGAATTGTAGGCACGTCTTTATATAGCCGCCGGCTTGCCGGCGGGGTTTTGCGGACCCCAAACCCGCCGGCAAGCCGGCGGCTATATAAAGAGGGCCATCCCTCGGAGACCCCTCCTCATGCGTTCACTCGCACTCCTGCTCCTGCTCGCGGCCCCCGCGTTCGCCGACGAGCCGAAGCCGACCGCCACCCTCGACCTGTGGCCGGGCAAGGCCCCCGGTGAGACGAAGGAGTACCCGCCGGAGGCGTACGCGCCGCGGAAGGAAGGGCAGCTCGACGTGAAGCGGCTCGGCAACGTGTCGAAACCGCAGATCAGCGTCTACCAACCCGAGAAGCCGAACGGCGCGTGTGTGCTGATCGCGCCCGGCGGCGGGTACAACATCCTCGCCATCGAGCACGAGGGGACGGACGTGGCCGCGTGGCTGAACAAGCTCGGCGTCACGGCCGTCGTACTGAAGTACCGCGTGCCGAAGCGGGAGAAGCAGTCGCCGGAGAACCTGGCGCAGCTCCAGGACGCGCAGCGGGCGATGGGGCTGATCCGGAGCAAGGCGAAGGAGTGGAAGCTCGACGAGAATCGCATCGGGGCGCTCGGCTTCTCCGCCGGCGGGAACCTGACGGCGACGCTCTGCACGGGCTACGAGAAGCGGAGCTACGACCCCGTGGACGACGCGGACAAGGCGTCGTGCCGGCCGGACTTCGCGATCCTCGTCTACCCGGCGTACCTGGCGAAGAAGGACACGGCCGACCTCATGGACCGCTACCCGGTGACGAAGCAGACGCCGCCGATGTTCTTCGCGCACGCGTCGGACGACCCGATCACGAGCCAGGGGAGCGTGGCCCTGTACCGGGAGCTGAAGAAGAACGGCGTGTCAGCGGAGTTGCACTTGTACGCGAAGGGCGGCCACGGGTTCGGCATGCGGACCGACCGCGGCCCGGTCAGCGACTGGCCGAAGCGGGCCGAGGAGTGGATGACGACGCGGGGGATCGTGAAGTGATTGAAAAAGCCCCGCGAGGTTCCTCGCGGGGCTTTCCGGTTACTTCTTGTCCGTCACCTTCTTCTTGTCCTTGTCGTCTTTCGCCGCGGCCTTCTCCTCGCCCGGCGGGGGGAACTTGCCGGCCTTCAGGTCCGCGTAGATCGGCTTCACCACGTCCGCCGGCAGTGCCCACGTCTCGACCCGACCGGCCCGCGCGATGTTGATGCCGAGCAGCTTGCCGTCGAGGTCCACGAGCGGGCTGCCGCACTCCGTCGGCTTGATCGACGTGTCGTGCATGATGACCCGCGGGAACCCCGTCCGCCGGGACGACAGCTCGCCGGCCAGCGTGTTCTGGAAGTCGCCGCGGTCGAACTGGGCCTTCCGCACCAGCTTCACCTTGAACTCCTTCTCCTCGCCGTCCCGCTTGACGAGCAGCTTGACCGTCTCGCCGGGCTTGTACTTGTCGAGAATCTTCTTCAGGTCCTCGAACTTCTTCACGCCCCGGCCGGCGACTTCGAGGATGATGTCCTTCGGCTTCAGCTTCGCGAACGCCGCCCCGCCGCCGGGGGAGACGCTGCTAATCGTGACGCCCTCGGCCTCCGCCTCGCTGTCCTCGTTCGCGGACGCCGTGATGCCGAGGAACCCCTTGTTCAGGTTGTCGATCAGGTTCTCCTCGCCGTACAGCCGGCGGGAGGCGGCGCTGATGATGCCGACGGCCGCCGGCTCCGGCTCGGTGCTCGCGACCGCCACCCAGTTGCCGACGACCGCGTCCTTCGCGTCCGCCAAGGCCGGGATCGCCGGGATGTCGCCGGCGTCGATCTGGATCAGCGCCAGGTCGGACGGCTCGTGATAACCGACGTACTTCGCCTCGTACTCGGACCCGTCCGACAGGCGGACGCTGATCGCGCCCTTCAGTTCGCTACCCTTCGTGAGGATCAGCCCGGACTTGTCCATGACCGTGCCGAGGACGGCGTCCTTGTTGTCGCACCGGACCTTCACCGTCGCGGCCGTCGCCTTCGCGGCGCTGGCCGCGAACAGTTTCGTGACGAGCTTCTTGCCGGAGTCGAACGATTCGGCGAACGCCGGCGTCGCCAGCAGGACGAAGGCGAGCGCCGCGACCGTGATTCGGGTGATGACGCGAGGCATATGGGAAACTCGTTCGGGATGAACTCAGTTGGATACTCGGTACCGGGTACTCGGTACTCGGTACAAAACCATTTCTACCGCCGCGGCCGGCGGACCAAGGTGACCTTCGCCTCCAGCACTTCCTCGCCCCGCTGGAGTTCCAGCGTGGCGATGTCGTTCGGCCGGACCTGCGACATCAGCTCGTCGAAGTCCTGGCACGTCGGCGTCGGCTGGCCGTTGAACTTCCGGATCACGTCGCCGACCTTCAGGCCCGCCTTCTCGGCCGGCGAGTCCGGGCGGACCTCGTCGAGCTTCGGCAGCTTCTTGCGGTCCTCGTCCATGACGATGCCGAGGTACGCACCGGTGTCGCGGCCGATCAGGTCGCCGCGGACGAGCCGCCGCCAGTCGTCCTGGAACGCCTTCGTCGAGACGTGGACGTTGTCGTCGATCTTGTCCCCGATCCGGCTGTGAATGCCGACGAGCTTGCCGGTGAGGTCGAACAGCGGGCCGCCGCTGTCCCCGCCGACGAGCGTGCAGTCGGAGACGATCGACTTCGCCCCGCCGCCGACGCCGACCATCTGGCCGAGCCGCACCGGGGCGCGGCGCTCCGGCTTCGGCCCGCCGGGGTGGCCCAGCGACACGACCCACTGGCCCTTCGCCAGCTTCGTCGAGTCACCGAGTTCGACAAACGGCCACTTGCCTTCTTTCGCGCCGGGCCACGCCGCCTTCTCCGGGATCGGGTCGGTGATCTTCACCATGCCGCTGTCGATGCCGGGGTTGCGGCCGAGGATTTTGCCGCTCACCTCGATGTTGCCGGGGAGCAGGAGGCGGACGGTGGTGATCTCGCGGTCCCGCCGCTGGCCGAGGCCGCCGAACCCGAACGCCGGCGGCTCGACGACGTGCGCGGCCGTCAGCACGAGGCCGTCCGCGCTGACGATGACGCCGCTGCCCGCGCCGACGGCCTGCGGCCCGGGCTTGTGCGGATCGACTTCGCCGAGGATGACCGCGACCGTCGCCGGCGTCACCTTCTCGACGAGCTGCTTCACCGTGTCTTGGAGCGCCTTCAGTTCGGCGACCGATTCCGGGGCGGTCGTGCGGGTGGCCTCCCACCCGGTCTTCTTCGCGTCGGCGGCGGAAACGAAAAGGGCCAGGAGGGGGGAGAGCAGAGTTGCGAGAGCGAACCGGCGGAGGAACATACGATGTCGGCTCCGAAGTTGTGGTGAGGGCATTTCTACCCCCATCATAGCTTGTCGTGTCAAGCCGTGCGGGGCGTCGGCCCATTTCCCTAGCTTGCCCAATTCGCGGGGCGGATGCAAGCGTTTGATGAAGGAGAAGTTGCGAAACGGCGACGGCCGTGCCGGTCGGGGCGATGAGAAAAGTGTGGGAGATTGGCGAAACGACACGGGCCGAGGTTTCCCTCGGCCCGCGACATAACCCGTTGGTGGTGAATTTCGACACCTGGGACCGCGGGCGTCCCGCCCGCCACGGCCCCAGCCACTGAAGGCAGGCCCTCGCGGCCGGGAAGGTGGGCGGGCGGGACGCCCGCGGTCCCAGCAGCGGCCGTTCGTCCCGCCAGCTCACACCAGCGATTCGAGCAGGTACTTCAGCTTCCGCACCTCAGGCTCGACCGGGAACGGCGCGTCCGGCACGTCCCGCACGTCCACCGTCAGCGCCCGGTCGTACCGGAACTTGTCCAGGTGCGTCACGATCTTGCCGTACTCCAGTTCGCCCAGCCCGATCCGCACCTGGAACGCCTCCGGCTTCGCCGACGAGTCCCGCAGCCGGACGTGCTTCACGAACGGGTACAGCGCGTCGTAATCGACCGGGCCGTGCTCGCTCGCCACGTAGTAACTCGGGTCGAGCGTCAGCCCCAGGCCCGGAACGCTCTTGCACAGCTCGACCGCGCCGGCCGGGTCGGCCGTCAGCGTCGTCGAGTTCGTCTCGACGGTCAGGATCACGCCCTCCGCGGACGCGATGCCGACCCAGTCCTGGAGCTTCGCCACGTCCGCGTCGAAGTCCCCGCCCGTCGGCGCGGCCTGCACGGACACGAGCGGGACGGTGAGCAGCCGGGCCAGCCGGCAGACGCCGCGGAACTGCTTGCGGACCTCCGGCCCGTCGTAGGCCGCGAACCGGGCGTGGAACGCCGCGAACGCGACGTTCGTGGCCTTGAGTTTCTGTGCGACCTTCGACAGGTCGCCGGTCAAGTCGGACGGCTTCAGGTGCGGGCCGTCCTCGTGGATGGCCACGTCGGCCTTCGAGAAGTTCATTTCGCGGATGGTGCGAAGGGCCGCGTCGAGCGGGTGCTTCGCGAAACAGAGCGTGGAACAAGCGACGTACACGGCGGAACGCCTCCGTGATAAACGCGCCCCGGCCGTGGCTCGCGGCGCGACCCCCCAGATTCACCCCGCCCGCGGCTCCCCAACCGCGGACGGCGTGTCCCCCAATCGAACGGTGGGCAATACCGGTCGCGAAACCGGGTCGCAAGGGAATTCCGTTCAAAATGTCCGAATTCCCACGCAACTCCTCTCGCGTTTTCGCGAGGGCGTCGGTATCGCGGCGGGTCGGGGGGATTAGCCATGACCACGACGACCCACTGGCAGGAAACGCTCTCGCAGGTCGAGCAGTCCATCGGCGACTGCCTGGCGGCGCTCGACCGGTACGAGTCGGCGTTCGCGAAGGTGCTGCACGACAGCCCGGAGGCGATCGCGGCCCGGCCGGTCCCGCCGCCGTCGCCGGTGTGGGACGAGAAGCTGGCGGCGGCCGCCCGGCAGGCGGACGAGGTGGAGCAGCTGCTGACGGAGCAAGAAGTCGTCTGGGGCCGCTGGCGGCAGACGTTCGGCAACTGGCAGCAGTTGATGCAGGACCTGCCGGCGGAATTCGCTCGGGGGCGGTGATTTGTAGGGCGGGTCAAGGCTCTGCGCCGACCCGCCGGGGGCCGCAACCACGAGGGAGAACCGCCGAACCGGCTGGCGGCGCGGCGGGTCGGCGCAAAGCCTTGACCCGCCCTACAAGAGACCACGCTCCGGCTACAACGTCCCCACACGTTGTCGCGGGGGCCGAGCCATGTCGAAGTTCGCCGTCATCATCCCGGCGGCCGGGCAGTCGAGCCGGTTCGGCGGGATCGAGAAGAAGCCGTTCGTCAGCCTCGACGGCCGCCCGGTCTGGCTGCGGTCGGCCGAACTCTTCTGGTCCCGGCCGGACGTGTCGCGGGTCTACCTCGTCATCTCGCCGGACGACCGCGACGACTTCCGCACCCGGTTCGGCCACCTCATGATGTTCGCGAACGCCGAGGTTGTGGCCGGCGGAGCCGAGCGGTTCGAGTCCGTGGCGAACGCGCTGGCGAAGGTGACGGACGCGGAGTTCGTTGCCGTCCACGACGCCGTGCGGCCGCTGGTTTTGACGCGGCACATCGACGCCGTCTTTGACGCGACGCGGGAACACGGGGCGGCGATGCTAGGCGTCCCGCTGGCCGACACGCTGAAGCGCGTCGGCGAGAACGACACGATCACCGAGACCATCCCGCGGGCCGGGCTGTGGCAGGCCCAGACGCCGCAGGCGTTCCGCCGCGACTGGCTGACGGAGGCTTACGCGAACCGGGCGAAGCTGGGGGCCGCGATCACCGACGACGCGCAGTTGGTGGAGGCGAGCGGCCGCCCGGTCCGGGTGGTGGCCGGCACGGCGGCGAACTTCAAGATCACGACGAAGGACGACCTGGAACTGGCCGAGGCGGTGGTGCGGGCGCGGGCGAAGCCGGCCGAGGAGAAGCCCACGGCCCGCGGGTTCGGCGACGAGGCGGAGTGGTAACTACGGCGAACGCCACGGCGTGAGCGTGGCGGTGTTCGGGCCAACTACCGCCACGCTCACGCCGTGGCGTTCGCCTTTCTCACCCCTTCACCAACTCCTCCCACAGCTTCTTGTACCCTTCGAGGAACGCCTTCCCTTCCGTCGGGTCGTAAGCCTTCCCCACCTCGCAGAGCGTGTACCGGTCGTACCCGATGCCGGCCAGCTTCTTGAACAGCTCGCGGTACGGGTACTTCCCGGCCTTGTCGTTCGTCAGGTCGTTGATGTGGCACGACTTGATGTGCTTCGCCAACAACTCGAAGCCCTCGGCGATCGTGCCGTTCGCCAGGTCGGTCGGGTTCGAGTTCCACGTCACGCCGACGGCCTTGTGCCCGCAGGCGTCCATGATCGCCCTCATGTTCTTCGGCAGCTGCGTCACCGCCCCGTGGACCTCGACCCAGATTTCGAGCCCCAGGTCGTCCGCCGCCGTGCCGCACTGGACGAGCGCCTTGCCGATCTGCTCGCACGCCTGCTCGACGGTGTGCCCCTTCGCCACGCCGTTCGGCCGGACCTTGACGCCCTTGCCGCCGAGGTCGGCGACGAGCTTCAGGAACGCCTTGCACTCCTCGACGTTCTTCTTCACGACGGCCGCGTCGGCCGCGTGGAACTCGCACGTGCTGCCGCAACCCCAGAACGCGACGCCGCTGTCCGCGAACTGCTGCTTCACCCTCTTCCGCTCGTCCGCGTTGAGCGTCGGCTCGACGCCGTGCTTGTGCGTGGTGCGGCACTCGATCCCGGCGACGCCGACCTCCTTGCAGACGGTCAGCAGCGTCGGCAGGTCCCAGTCCTTCGGCACGTTGTACGTCACGACGCCGAGCTTGAACTTCGCGGCCGGCCTCGCCTCGCTGCCGCGGCCGACGGCCGCGAGCGCCGTCGCGCCGGCGGCGGCCAGGAACGAGCGACGATTCAGGTCTGACATGGCAACCTCGGGGGAGTTATGTGGGTGACGTTGAATGTCCCGGAAAGCCGGGGCGACGCCAAGTGAATTCCGGGTAAAGTCCGCCGCCGGGCGGCCCGGCCGTTGCGGTCCGGCGGCGTTCGCGGTTCGTATCCTGACGGGACCGACCTGCGGGAACCACCGACCATGATCGCCGCCATCCGCGAGAAAGTGTACGCCGGGCAACGCCTCACGTTCGAGGACGGGATGTTCCTGGAGAACCACGCCGACCTGCACGCGCTAGGCGAACTCGCCAACCACGTCCGCGAGAAGCTGAACGGCAACGTCACGTACTACAACGTCAACCAGCACCTGAACCCCACGAACGTCTGCGTCTACCGCTGCCAGTTCTGCTCCTTCCGCGCGGACCTGAAGTCGCCGACGGGGTACGTGATGACGGACGAGCAAATCCTCCGGCGCGCCCGCGACGCCCACGAGCAGGGGGCGACGGAACTCCACATCGTCGGCGGGCTGCACCACCAACTCCCCTACGAGTGGTACCGGAACATCATCAAGAACATCCACGACCACTACCCGGAGCTGCACCTGAAGGCGTGGACGGCCGTGGAGTGGGACTGGTTCGAGCGGCTGACGAAGCGGCCGACGCGCGAACTCCTCGCCGACATGAAGGCCGTCGGCCTCGGCTCCCTGCCCGGCGGCGGGGCGGAGATTTTCCACCCGGACGTGCGCGAGAAGATTTGCGACTACAAGGCCGACGGCGAGCAGTGGCTGCGGGTCCACCGGGAGTGGCACGCCCTCGGCGGTAAGTCGAACGCGACCATGCTCTACGGCCACATCGAACGGCCCGAACACCGCATCGACCACCTGCTGAGGCTGCGGGCGCTCCAGGACGAGACGGGCGGGTTCCAGACGTTCATCCCGCTCGCGTTCCACCCGGAGAACAACACGCTCGGGGCGAACCTGCCGAAGCCGACCGGCATCATGAACCTCCGGCAAATGGCGATCGCCCGGCTCATGCTCGACAACTTCCCGCACGTCAAAGCCTACTGGCAGATGCTCACCATCAACATCGCGCAGGTGGCGCAGAGCTACGGGGCGGACGACATCGACGGCACGGTCGTCCACGAGACGATCTACCACGCGGCCGGCAGCGACTCGCCGCAGGAACTGACCGTCGCGCAGCTGCGGCGGCTGATCGAGGAGGCCGGCCGCGTCCCGGTCGAGCGGGACACGCTGTACAACGCGGTGGTGCGAACCGCCCCGGCCGAGCGGGACTGGAAACTCGGGTCGAAACTCGTCTCCCTGGCGTGACGGATTTGTTAGACTGTCGCGTATCCGCCACCCCGAGGACGCGACGCCATGCCAGAAGAACTTCCGGGCCGCGAGGTCTACCGCGCCAGCGGCCGGTTCCACCCGCTCCTGCTCCCTGTCGGGTTCCTCATCGGGCTGCCCGCGGCGATCCTCGCCGGCGGGTTCCTCGCGTTCTGCTTCCAGGCCGGGTTCTTCATCCTGATCGCCATGCCGCTCATCGGCGGGTTCATCGCGTCGCTCGCGATGGTCGCGGCCGTGCTGATCGGGAAGTGCCGCAACAAGTTCGTCGCCGGCGTGCTGGGGCTCCTCACGGGACTGGTCGCCTACGGCAGCTACTACCAGTTCGACTTCGCGTACAACTTCAGCCGCGACGCGGGCTTCCCCGGCTTCCAGCCGCCGAGCTTCTGGGAGCTGGCCCCGCGGGTCGAGGTACTGCCGAAGTACGTCGAGTTGCGGCTGCGGACGGACCGCGTCGGGAAGGCCGGCGACGAGCCGGCCGAGCAAATCCAGATCGGCGGGCGGCAGAACCAGGGCGGCGCGCAGCAAGACTTCCTGCCGCCGATCCCGTTCATGAACTGGGCGACGCTCGCGCTCGACCTGCTGTTCGTGTGCGGCGCGCCTGTCGGCGTCGGCGTGGCGCTGGCTTCGCGGCCGTTCGCCGAGACGGCGAAGCGGTGGATGACGAAGCACCCCGTCACCGTGCCGCCGGGCGACGCCGGGCGGGTGGTGGCCGCGCTGAGGGCCGACGACCCGACGAAGCTGACGGACGGCGACGTGGACCCGATCGCGAACCCGGCGAACCTGCTGTTCTACTACGTGCCGAACGACCCCGCCTCGCCGGTCTACCTGGACGTGAGCCTCGTGCAGGCGCAGCCGAACGCGATGCCGTTCGTCGTGTTCAAGCAGGTCGGGCTGACGGCGGACGAGGTCCGGGTGCTGGCGGCGAAACTCGGCGTGCCGGGGTTGACCGCCGGGAACAATTCCGACAATCCGAACGATCCGGCCGGGAATTTCGTTCCGGAACCGCCGGGAAAGTCTGTAGAATGATTTCCGGTTCAGCGGCCGCTGGCACGCTGCCGAAGACGACGGCCCCCGGCCCCGGCTTCTCCAAGTATCTGTTCAAGGCGACGGTTATGAATCTGTATGTCGGCAACATGTCCTTCTCGACGACCGAGGAATCCCTGCGGGCGGCGTTCGGGCAGTACGGCACCGTGACCAAGGTGCAGGTCATCATGGACCGGGAGACCGGTCGGCCCCGTGGGTTCGCTTTCGTCGAGATGAGCGACGGGGCGGAAGCGGCGATCCAGGCGCTGAACGGCGCGACCCTCGACGGCCGGCCGTTGACGGTCAATGAGGCCAAGCCGCGGGAAGACCGTGGCGGCGGCGGTGGCGGCGGCGGCCGTGGCGGGTACGGCGGCGGCGGCGGCCGCGGCGGGTACGGCGGCGGTGGCGGCGGCCGCGGCGGGTACGGCGGCGGTGGCGGCGGCCGTGGCGGGTACGGCGGCGGCGGTGGCGGGTACGGCGGCGGCGGCGGCCGCGGCGACTACTAACCTCGACTTCGACACGAACAACGACCCCGGCGGAACCCGCCGGGGTTTTTGCTTTCCCAGGGCTTCCACTTGTTCCCGACCGGGGGGATCGGGTAAGTTACACAAAACTTCATCCGAGGGATCGGGATGATACTCGACGACGACGACCGCGACAGCATCGGGTTCGCCACGGCCCGCGGCCGCGACTGGCCGAGCGTCCGGCAGTTCAACATCTTCCTCGCCAACCGCATGGGGGCGCTGCTCAAACTCGTCAAGTCGTTCGAGACGACCGACGTGCAGGTCGTCTCCCTCAACGTCGTCGAGACGGCCGACTGCGCCATCATCCGGCTGTTGCCGAGCGACTACGAGCGGGCCTACGAGGTGCTGACCAGCGGCAAGTTCCCGTTCACCGAGAGCGACCTGATCGTCGTGAAGCTGCCCGACGACTCGCGGCCGCTCTTGACCATCACGAAGGCGCTGCTCAGCGGCGAGATCAACATCCACTACGCCTACCCGCTGTTGATCGGCGTCGGCCCGATGGGCAGCACGGCCCTCGCGATCCACGTCGATGACGTGGAGAACGCGGCCGTCACGCTTCAAAATCAGGGGTTCACCCTGTTCACGGAGGACGACCTGACCGGCTGAGTCCGACTGTTCCGCCGCACCTCCGCGAAAAATGACCGGCCCGGTCGAGTTTTCGTTGGCCGTTCTTCACAGTTCCTTTACAGTAATCAAATCCTCTTCCAACTAAACTAGTCTATCATGCGCGGTTTTTCGCAACCGGCCGCGCGGGTTCGCCCGTTGCATTCATTCATCCCGGAGGTTTCATGACTCGTCCTCTTCCCCGCCGGTCGGCGTTCACGCTGATCGAGCTACTCGTCGTGATCGCGATCATCGCGATCCTGATCGGCCTCTTGCTGCCGGCCGTCCAGAAGGTCCGCGAGGCCGCGGCCCGGATCAAGTGTACCAACAACCTGAAACAGATCGGCCTCGCCATCCACAACATGGAAGGCACGCGGGGCAACTTCCCGCCGTCGAGCGTCAACAACCCCGGCGCGGCCGACCGGCCGCAACTACGGGAGTTCCAGAAGGTCGGCACGACCGGGGCGAACGCCAGCGACTTCGCGAAGCACTGCTTCCTGTCGATCCTGTTGCCGCAGATCGAGCAGGCGAACGTGCTGACGCAGAACAGCGGGTACACGCTGCGGGAGGACTGGTACGCGACCGTCAACCGGGCGGCCGCGGCCACCCGCATCCCGACGTTCGAGTGCCCGTCCGTGCCGACGAACCACGAGGTGGACATCGGGCAGCTGTCCGCCGCCGAGCAGACGACCTACGGCACGGGGTGGGTTCCGAAGACGACCGACTACATGGCCGTGAACCGGGCGAACAACCGGTCGGCGGTGTGGAACGCCATCTTCAACGACACCAGCTATCCCGGCGACTCCGGCATCGCGGGCATCCTGGCGACGAACAAGTATTCGACGATCGCGTCCTGCACGGACGGGCTGAGCAACACGATCATGATCGCGGAGGCGGGGGCGCGGCCGGCCCGGTGGCAGTTCGGCCGGCAAACGGAGCCTTACGCCGGGGCCCCGAACCCGTTCATGAACGGCCCGTGGGCGCACCACACCAACGATATCGCGGTGGACGGGTCGAACGCTAACGGGAGCACCCTGAGTAGCGCCGCGGACGTGCCGACGGCGTGCAGCATCAACTGCTCCAACCAAGGGGAAATCTACGGCTTCCACACCCAGGGGGCGGTCGTCGGGATGGGCGACGGGTCGGTGAAGTTCATCCGCCAAACCATCGCCATCCGCACCCTCCAGGCGCTGTGCGCTCGGGGCGACGGGAAGCCGGTGAGCATCGACGATTGACCGCGGAAATAGCTCGCACGAAGCGGCCGCCCGTTTGGGCGGCCGTTGTCATTTCATGCGAACCGGACCGCGTGGACGGGCGGCAGCCGGGTCGGGACCAGCTGCCAGCGGTCGCCCTGGTCCTCGGTCACCCACAGCCCGCCGGTCGTGGAGCCGAAGGCGAGTCGGTTGCCGGTCGCGTCGATCGCCAGCGCGTGCCGGTAGACGAGGTCGTAGGCCGCGTCCTGCGGCAACCCGGTGCGGAGAATCTCGAACGTCTTCCCGCCGTCGCGGGTGCGGGACACGACCAGCTTGCCGTCCACCGGCAGCCGCGTCTCGTCCTTCGTCGCCGGCACGAACCAGGCCGTGTCGGGTTGCGTCGGATGCACCGCGACGGCGAACCCGAACCCGGACGGGGCGGCGTTCGGGACGTGCTCGAACGTCGCCGCGCCGTTCGTCGAGCGGAACACGCCGTTGTGGTGTTGAATCCAGAAGGCATCCGGCGACCCGGCGCACTGGACCATCAGGTGCGCGTCCTGGATCGACGGGTCGAACCGCCGGTCCGGGGGCATGAACTCGGCGAACATCCCCTCGCCCTTGATGGCCCACGTCTCGCCGTCGTCCTCCGTCAGCCAGACGCCGCCGCAGGACACCGCGAGGCGGAGCGTTTTGGTGCATCGCGGGTCGCGGCAGATCGAGTGAATGCCGGGGTGGTCCGCCCCGCCGCCGAACCAGTTCTTGCGCAACGGGTGGTCCCAGAGGCCGCGGACGAGTGCCCACGACTTGCCGCCGTCGTCCGACCGGAACAGCCCGCCGGGGAGCGTGCCGGCCCACAGGCGGCCGGGCTGCGTCGCGTCGCCGGGTTCGAGTGCCCAGATGAGCTTCAGTGTCGCCGGTGTCGGCGGCTTGCCGTCGGCGGTGGCGACCTCCTCGCCCGCCGGGTACTCCGGCGCGGCCCGGTCTTCCCAGGTCGCCCCCGCGTCCGGCGAGAACTTCAGCTTCACCCCGAAGTGGCCGAGGTTGAGGGCCGCGTACCACCCGCCGTCCCGCGGGTCGGCGACCGCGAGCGTGACGTTCTCGCCGAGGAACCCGGCCGGCTTTGCGGCCCAGCCGTTCGCCCCGCGCTCGACGGCGAACAGCCCCTTCCGCGTCGAAACCAGGAGTCGATTCGACATTGCTCAGCCTCCGGAAAGCGCCTGGAACAGGTAGACCTCGGCATCCACTGCGACCGGCTCGGCGAGCGCCGTCTTCTCGACGGCGTCGGCGTTCACGTACACGACGACGTGATGCCGCACCGCCCCGGCCTCGTCCACGACGTAGCCCCGCAGGTACGGGTACGCAGCGAACAGGTTGTCCAACACCTCGCGGACGCAGCTGCCGGCGACGGCCAGCCGCTTCTCCCCGGCCTGCGGCGTCGGGGACGGCGTGAGCCACCGGGCGAGGGACGACGCCAGCACGACGGTCGGCACGGACGAGTCCTCGTGTGCGGTTGAACTGTACGGATGCTAACCGGCGGTCGCCATTTCGCAAGATCGGTAGCCGGGGCGTGGGGGCGGGATTCGGTTACGGAAAATGGCCCGGATCGCTTTTCCGGCTAAACCCGTCGGCCGTTACAGCCGATACATTCGGCAGACTCGTCGCGCCGAAGGCCGAGCCGGGGGAAGCTCGTCTACCGGACGGGGGAGATGTGTCCAATGCGAATCACGAAGCGAACGATCGTCGGGTGCGTCGGCCTCGGCCTGGCCCTGACCGCCCTGAGCGGGTGTCAGACGTACTTCGGCGGCATGACGTTGCCCAGCCCGCACTACCTGAAGCACCGGCCGCAATACTTCCCGCCCGACCCGGCGTTCCCGCTCCAACGGGAGGTCGATTCGATGCAAGACCCGGACGGTCTGCTCCGCCGCGGGGCGGGGGCGGCCCCGGCCATCGGCCCGGCCGCCCCGGTCGTGGCCCCGGCCCCGGCCCCCGGCAACGTCGTGCCCGGCGTCGGCGGTCGGTAAGACCCGGCACAATCCCGGATTGACGCGTCCGCGGTTCGACGGTACACGCTCCCCATTCTTCTCACCAGGAAGGGGGAACGTCATGCCGCACGGATCGCGGATCGCTCTACTTTTGGCCCTCGCGTTGACCGGCTGCCAGTCGGCCGACAAGCGCGGCCAGCAACTCCTTCCGCTCAAGCCCGCCAACCTCCCGGCCGCGGACACGACGAAGCCGAAGGAACCGACGGCGAAGGCGAACCCGACCGGCCGGTCCGAAAACGTCAGCCCGGTGGTGACGAACGACAAGTTCCAGCGGCAGCCGATCGCGGTGTCCGGCACGCCGCAGCCGGGCGTCGCGCCGCCGCTCGGCGTGCCGACGCTGCCGACGACGGGCGTGCCCGGCCCGGCGATGGCGGAACCGACGCCGCCCGGCGCGCCGGGCCTCGGCGGAACCCCGCTGCCGCCGATGGCGGACGCGGGGGCGGGCGATTTGAAAGTGCCGTCGCTGACGGGGCCGAAGTAGGCGTGGCCGCTGACTTCCGAAGTCCGGCTTCGACTTCGGAAGTCGTTGCGGGACCAGAACGCACGGGGATGGCAAGAACGCCCCTGCGCGGGATCGACTTCCGAAGTCGAAGCCGGACTTCGGAAGTCAGGTTATCTTCCCGCGCTCCTGCAACCACGTCCGAATCTGCTCCGTCATTTTCCCGTCGTTGTCCATCCGCGGAACCTTCGTCTGCACGTCGAGCGTCCCCTTGCGGGCCTCCACCCAGCCGCTGAGCGCCCCCAGTTTCACGGGCACGACCTGCGGGGCCGTCATCGTCAGGTCGCCGACGCGGTGGGCCGCGTAATCCTCGTTCAGCCGGTCCAACTCCTTGTCCATCTCCCGCGCGAAGACGGCGAGGTCCGGCACGTCGCCGCGGAACTCCACGAGGTAGCGGTGGAACCCCGGCGTGTTCGGCTTCGACGGGAACACCGGGCCGACGTGGAAGTCGCCGGTGAAGACGCCGCACGCCTTCGCCGCGTGGGCGACGGCCTTCTCCACTTCCTCCTCGATCAGGTGCTCGCCGAACGCGGACAGGAAGTTCTTCGTCCGCCCGGCGAACCGCAGCAGCGGCGGCTTCGTCTGCTCGAAAATGATCGTGTCGCCGATGAGGTAGCTCCACACGCCGGCGCACGAGGTCAGCACGACGGCGTACCGCACCCCCGGTTCGATCTCGCGGACGGTGTGCCGCGTCGGGCGGTCCTTGAGCGTGCCGTGCGCGTCGAAGTCCTCGCACGGGATGAACTCGAAAAAGATGTCGTGGTCCGGCACGAGGCGGAGGAGCTTGTACCGCGGGTCTTCCGTGGCAATGAACCCCTCGGACGCCGGGTAGACCTCGCAGAACTCGAACGCATCGCTGCCGATCTGGGCGCGGAACAGGTCGCGGTAGCCGTCGAACTTCGTCCCGCCGTGGACGAGCATCCGGAAGTTCGGCCAAATCTCGGCGATGGTCTTCTTCCCGGTCGCCTGCTTCATCATGTCGAAGAGCAGCGCCATCCAGGACGGCACGCCGCTGAGCGCGACGACGTTCTCCCTCGCCGCCGCCTCCGCGAGCCGCGGCATCTTCTCCTCCCACCTCGCGATGCGGCTCAGCTCCAGCGGCGGGAACGTGTACGGCCGCACGGCGTCGGGGATTTCGCGGGCCGCGATCGCGCTCAGGTCGCCGCCGTGGCTACCGTTCGCGAGGAGCGGCATGTCCGTGTTGCCGCCGAGGAAGAAGAACTTGCCGGTGAAGAGTTGGTGGTACGGGAACGCATGCCGGAACAGCGAGACGGTCGTTTGCGCCGCCTTCCGGTTCGACTTCACCATCTCCGCCGAGACGGGGATGTACTTCGTCGTCCCGCTCGTCGTCCCGGACGACAGAGCGAAGTACGGCATGAACCCCGGCCACGTTTGATCGGTGACGTTCGGGTAGCCCTTCCAGTAGTTGTCCCAGAAGTATTCGTAGCTCCGCACCGGGACGCGGGCCTGGTAGTCGGCGACGCTGCCGATTTCGGCGAAGTGGTGGTCGCGGCCGAACCGCGTGTTCTTCGCCGTCCGCACGAGCTTCAGGATCGCGTTCGCCTGCGCCTTCGCCGCGTCCATCGCGTCGAGTTCGCGGGTGCGGCGGTGGGCGAGGCGGACCAGCCCGGCGTCGGCGACGCGGCGGACGACCGGCAGGTTGACGAGCGGGGCGAGGAACCGGGTACGGTCCATGGCGAGCGCCTCGGAAAGAAAACGGCCCGCGTCGAACGCGGGCCGTGTGAGGGATTCTATCCGACCAATCGTCACGGGGCTTCGGCGTCCGGCTTGAACCCCTTGCAGAAGTAGACGCCGGCCGGCGGGAAGTTCACCGGGACGAGCTTGAACTTCACGTCCGAGAAGTAGTTCCGGTACAGCGGCCAGTACACGTAGGGCATCACGGTCAGTTGGCGGAAGATGCCGTCCGGCCCCATCGACTTCGCGCAGCTGGCGAAGATCGCCTTGCGGACCGGGTGCGGGATCGACGGCATCGGCAGCCCTGAGATGAGGTGGTCCACCTGCTCGATGCCGCGGTCGGCGAGCAGCTTGTCGAGGTGGGCGGCGTCGCCCTGGACGATCTCCGCGTGCGGGAACCGCCGCCGCAGGCGGTCGCAGAAGTCCGGCTCGATCTCGACGATGATGAGCCGGGTGTGCGGCTTCACCTTCTTGAGCAGGATGTCCGTGATCGGCCCCGTCCCGGCCCCGAGTTCGACCACGACCTTCGCGGTGTCGAAGTCGATCCCCTTGAGCATCTCCTTGACCAGGAACCGGCCGCTCGGCGCGGGCGTGGCGATGGCCGTGCCCTGGGTGACGAACTTCTTGAAGACCATCCAGAAGTCGCTGCCGCCGGACTTCGGCGAGGCCGCGGGGCGGTCGGTGGTCGGGGTCGGCGTCATGAAGTATCCCGTTCTGTCGCTCAGCGACGGGTGGGTTTGACCAGAAACTGACGGGTCCAACTCGGGTGGGCCGTCGGGTTCGGCGCGGTGAGGAAGGATAAAACCAGGCGATTGATCTTCCGCGACTTCTCGATCTGCGGGGCGTGCCCGCACTTCGGCAGCGCGAGGAAGTGGCCGATCCCCGGCAGCATGTCCGCGGCCGCGGCCGCCGCCGTCTTCGGGTCGCAAATCTTGTCGTTCAGCGCCGTCACGAGCAGCGTCGGCACGGTCAGCTTGCCCATGAGCGGCCGGACGGAGTGTTCCTTCGTGTCGTTCACCGTGCGCAAGAGGCCCCGCTTCCACCGGCGGTTCTTCACCACCGCCTTGTAGTACCGGACCACGTCCCGGTCCACGAACCGGCGGCGGTAGAACACGCTGCGGACGACGGAGTTCCAGTCCTCGCGGCGGACGCCCTCCATGATCGGCAGTTGTTCCTTGTCCCCCATCCCGGACGGACACAGGAGGACGAGCCGGTTCACCATCTGCGGGTAGCGGGCCGCGAATTCGACTGCAACTTTCCCGCCGAGGCTGCTCGCGACGATGTGGTACGGCGGCGTCTGCGCGAAGTTGAACAGATACGTGTGCAGTTGTTCCACGAGGTAATCGACGGAGATGTCCTTCTTCTCGTCGATCCGCTGGTGGATGGCGTCGCCGTCGTAGACGAGGAAGTTCGGCAGGTGAACGTCGAAGTACCGCGCCCAGAACCGGCGGTTGCGGTACCACGACTCGGCTTGCTCGGCGAGGCCGTTGATGAGGACGAGGGGTTGCCGGCGGCCGTAGGCTTTCGGGCGGAGGCGGTCGAGAAGTCCGTTCAGCGCTGGCATGGTTCGTCGGCCCCGCGGCATGGTGCCCCCGTGGCCCGGCGGGGACGCAATTCCCTAGCTTAGCGTGAGCAATCCCGGCCGCGAGTGAAAATCTCAGGAACGGAGATTTTCCCGCCGAACGGGGTCGAATGTTCGTGCTAGCTTAGCTGGCTTCTCCCGCAATACAAGAATGAATCGGCAACTTGAGGGGAAAACGGAGGGCGGGGGACTTTTTCCGTCCGGCGGCGAGTTTCCCGGTCACCCCGAGGCGGCGGGCTGCGCAAATTGTGCTTTACCCGTGCGCGGCGAGGGGGTAGGCTGCCCGTGACCGCCTCCCGTCGCGTCACGGATTGGCCTGACTTCGGGGCGCGGCCACCCATCGAGTGGCAGCCATGACTTCCCGCCTGTGGACGGTGGCGGCGTTGGGCCTGTTCCTGGTCGCGCCCGCGCGGGCCGACTTCTTCGCGATCGACCTCAACGACTTCGGGTTCCAGCCCGCGGCCGTCAACAGCTCCCGACAGTTCGTCGGAAGCCGGGACTTCCCCGGCGACGGCTTCCGCGCCTTCCGCTGGGAGGGGGCGGCCGGGTTCGTGAACCTCGGCACGCTCGGCGGCGGGGTGTCGGCGGGAACGGCGGTCAACGAGGCCGGGTGGGTCGCCGGGTTCAGCCGCACCACGCCCGGCGGGACGGGGACGAACGCCTTCCTGTGGCAACCCGGCGTCGGGATGACCGGCCTCGGCACGCTCGGCGGCACGAACTCCACCGCGGCCGCGGTCAACGGGGCCGGGGTCGTCGTCGGCAGCAGTCAGACGACCGGGAATGCGGCGACGCACGCATTCGTGTGGCAGCCCGGTTCCGGCATGGTCGGCCTCGGCACGCTCGGCGGCACCAACTCGTCCGCGGTTGGCGTGAACACCGGCGGCCTTGTCGTCGGCACGAGCGACGTGACCGGCGGCGGCACGCGGCCGTTCGTATGGACGGAAGCGACCGGCCTGACCGACCTCGGCGGCCTCGGCGGGGCGTCGGCCGTCGGCCGCGCGTTCGGGGTGAACGACGGCGGCCTGGTGGTCGGCCGCAGCGACCGCGGGGACGGCACGTTCGGCGCGTTCGTCTGGCAACCGGGCGTCGGCTTCACCGACCTCGGCACGCTCGGCGGCGCGAACGCGACGGCGTTCGCGATCAACGACCAGGGCCAGGTGGTCGGCTCGTCCCAGGACGCGGCCGGCGAGGACCGCGCCTTCATCTGGGACGCGGCGAACGGGATGCGGGACTTGAACGCGATCATCGCGAACGGCGGCGGGTTCGCGCTGACGAGCGCGACGGGCATTTCGAGCGGCGGCGACATCCTGGCCGAGAGCCTGTTGAACGACGGCTCGACGATCTTCCTGGTGACGGAGCGGCCGGACCTGACCCCGCCGACGGCCGACGTACCCGCGCCGCCGGCGGTCGTGCTGCTGGCGCTCGGCCTGCCGGTGCTGGGGCTGGTGCGGCGGCGGTCAGCGCGGTAGTTCGGCCTTCAGTTCCTTCGGCAGCCGGTTGTAGGTTTCTCGGTAAGTCGCATTCAGCGGCACGTCGATGAACCGCGACTCGTCGATGTACAGTGGTCCCGGCGGCAGTGGCCGTCCCACGCCGACATAGTTCAAGTACCCGATTGGATTCCAATCGGCTCGGTAGCTAGCGACGAGCATCGGTCGGTCATTCGGAACGCGGGCTTTGGACCGGCGGTTCTCGACCATCGACCAGATGGCGGCGTGCATTCCCCGTGGGGCCGAGCGGTTCGGCGGAAGGATGTCGATGACAAGGACGTGAACGCCGGCATCCAACAAGTCTTGAACTCTGCCCGCGAAGATAACAACCGATTCGCGGCGGTCCTTTTCTGCGGGTGAAACCAACTTGATCGCGGCAACACGTCGGCCCGTCGAGTGGCGAATGGTGATCCATCGTTGCGGCGGTGAGGGTCGGGGGTTGGCAACGACCCGCACCTCGGTGACGGGTTCGGGGGCGTTGTGACCGTGCGCGGAATCCGGCGGACACCAGATTTGAGGCTGATCGACGGTCGCCGAGTAGCCGTGGGGCAACACCTCTTCGTTCAAGGCCGATGCCATGCTTCCGAGCCAATCATTGTGGAAGTCGTGGAACAACCCGTGATCGACCGCCGACCAGTCGTGTAGCGGCATCGTCGCCCCCTTTACAGCTTTTTCTTCGGCCCGGTGACGTACTTCGCCGGTTCCGGGTCGCCGACGACCTTCAGTAGCTCCGTCACGATGTCGTCGCTCGTCTTCCCTTCCGCCTGGGCCTGGAAGTTCGCCGCGACGCGGTGCCGCAGCACCGGGATCGCCGCCTTCTTCACGTCGTCGATGGCCACGCTGAACCGGCCGTCCATTGCGGCGAACGCCTGCCCGGCCCGCACCAGGTACTGGCCGGCCCGGACGCCCGCGCCGAAGTCCACCATCCGCTTCACGAACTCCGGGGCCGTCGGGTCCTTCGGCCGCGTCGCCCGCACCAACTTCACCACGTACTCCGTCACGAAGTCGCCGACCGGCACGCTCCGAACCAGCTTCTGGAGGTTCAGGATCGCCTTGCCGGTCAGCACCTTCGTCAGTTCCGCCGCCTCGTCCTTCGCCGTCATGCTGACGATCCGCCGCTCCTCCTCGGCCGTCGGGTAGTCCACCTTCACGTTGAACATGAACCGGTCGAGTTGCGCCTCCGGCAGCGGGTACGTCCCCTCCTGCTCGATCGGGTTCTGCGTCGCGATGACGAAGAACGGCTCCGGCAGCTTGTGCGTCTCGTTCCCGATGCTGACCTCGCGCTCCTGCATGGCCTGGAGTAGCGCGGCCTGCGTCTTCGGCGGGGTGCGGTTGATTTCGTCCGCGAGGACGATGCTGGAGAAGATCGGCCCCTGGACGAACCGGAAGTGCCGCTTGCCGTCCGGCGTCTCGTCGAGGACGGTCGTGCCGGTGATGTCCGACGGCATCAGGTCCGGGGTGAACTGGATCCGCTTGAACCCCACGTCCAGGATTTGCGCGATGCTGCTGACCATGAGCGTCTTCGCGAGGCCGGGGACGCCGACGAGCAGGCAGTGGCCCTTGGTGAAGATGGCGGCGAGGATTTGCTCGATGACCTCGTGTTGGCCGACGACGACCCGCTTGAGCTGCTCGACCATCTGCGTGCGGTGCTGGGCGAACTGCGTGAGGTACTCGCTGATGTTGGCGGACACCGGGGTGATCCTTTCGGCCGGGGAATCGGGACGGGTGCATTCTACAGAACCGGTTGCGCGGACGCGATGACCCGTTTGGCCGCGACCCGGAGGCTTTCGGAAGGGAGCGTGAGAGCGGTGTGCTGAGGACGAGGCGAAATTGAACCCAGACTTCCGAAGTCCGGCTTCGACTTCGGAAGTCGAAGGGGAAGAGGGGCGATTGCCGACACTACGAGCGCCGCCGTACGGGATCGACTTCCGAAGTCGAAGCCGGACTTCGGAAGTCTGGGCCGCCGCGCTCCCCTCCAAGTCTCCGGGTCGCGGCAGAACGATTCCCTTTTCTCGGCTCACATTCGTCGGTTACACTGTCACCATGCCACGATTGACCGCCACCCTCGGACCGCTCGGCTCGCCGCTGACGCGGCGGGACGTGCTCCGCATCGGGCTGCCCGCCCTGCTCGCGTCGTCCACCGCCCGCGCCGCGAAGCCGCTCGCCGGGTTCGGCCGCGCGAAGTCGGTGCTGATCGTCTTCGCCAGCGGCGGGCAGAGCCAGTTCGAGACCTACGACCCGAAGCCGGACGCCCCGGAGGAGATTCGCGGCGAGTTCGGCAGCGTCCCGACGGCCGTGCCCGGCCTGCGGTTCTGCGAACACCTGCCGCGGCTCGCGAAGCTGGCGGACCGGTTCGCGGTCGTGAAGTCGGTCACGCACGACGACCTCGACCACGGGTCGGCCGTGTACCTGTCGCTGACCGGCCGGTTCCACCCGCGGAAGTCGTCCAACCCGGACCCGACCGGCAGCGACTACCCGTCGCTCGGGGCGGTGCTGAAGCGGGTGCGGCCGGTCGCGAAGTTCCCGTACACGGCGATCCACGTCAACGGCCCGCTGCTCGTCCCGGAGAAGCACGCGCCGGGGCTGAACGGCGGGTTCCTCGGCCGCGGGTTCGACCCGTACACCGTCGGCGACCCGACGGACGAGGAGGAACTCGTCGGCGGACTCGGCCACAACGCGGACGTGCCGGCCGACCGGTTCGAGTCGCGGCGGCAGCTGCTCGGCGGCCTCGACACCGGCCGGTACGAATCGACCGTCGATCACGGCACGCTGGTGAACCAGGCGTATGACGTGCTGAAGTCGCCGAAGGCCCGCGGCGTGTTCGACCTGTCGCGGGAGCCGGCCGCGGTGCGGGACCGGTACGGCCGCCACCGGCCGGGGCAGGCGTGCCTGCTCGCCCGGCGGCTGGTCGAGGCGGGCGTCCCGTGGGTGACGACGTTCTTCAACTACACGATCCGCGGCCAGGACAAGCACCCGGAAGACACCGAGGTCTACGGCTGGGACACGCACAACGACATCTTCGACGCGATGAAGACGCACCTGCTGCCGCGGTGGGACGCGACGTTCTCCGTGCTGCTGGACGACCTGCACCAGCGGGGGCTGCTCGACACGACGCTGGTGGTCGGGATGGGCGAGTTCGGCCGCGCGCCGAAAGTGGCGCTGGAGCCGCGGTTCGCGGGGGCGACGCCGGGCCGGAAGCACTGGGCCGGGTGCTACTCGGTGATCCTGGCCGGGGCCGGGGTGACGCCGGGGGCGGTGTACGGCTCGTCGGACCGCATCGCGGCGTACCCGAGCGACCGGCCGGTGACGCCGTGCGACCTGACGGCGACGCTGTTCCACGCGCTGGGGGTCGACCCCGGCGGCCACTACCAGGACAGCACGAACCGCCCGGCGATCATCTCCGAGGGCGAGCCGATCGTGGGGCTGTGGAAGTGATCTATTCGCCCAACTCGCGAGCGAATTTACACGCCGGGATCAGCTCTTCCAGCATGCGGTAGTCGTTGGAAACTTCGCTCCCCGGATCGTCGAGCAAGTCTTTCAGGGCCGTGTAGGAAAACAGCGCGATCCGCATGTGATTCGGCGGCACGGGGTTCATGATTTCCCAATACTTGATGGTCAGTTCGTCCCCGTCCTCTTCGGCCGTGTGCGTGTATGTGACCATCCAGTTACCGCCGGGCAGTTCGGCCAGCGCGCCCCCTTCCTTGGCCGCACGCCGTTCGGCATCTTTGCGGATCGTGTGAATAGTAACCGGCTTTTGTGACTTCAATCCGAGCGTACTGAGGCGAAGCGTTCCGGAGTCGTCGTAATCCGGGTAAAACGTACCTCCGCCTTCCTCCTCGTACTCCTCTTCCCAGTCCTCGGGGATTCGGAACGTCACCAACCCGCCGCGGTAGTTGATTGTTTTCAAACCGTCTGGTTCTTCGAGAGGCCCCGGTGGTCTTTTCTGAAACTCCGCGACGGCTCGAACGCCCTCGTCGGTTATCTCGAAAACTTCCGTGCAAAGGGGGTATCCACTTTCCGAATACTCGCGCACAACCGTCGGCCCCAAGCGACCCACCAACTCACGATCCTTCTCCGCGACGAGGTAGACAAAGTCCCGGCAGGGCATCACGGCCATCAACGGCCAACCGAGGACGGGTTCGGCGAGCCGTTTCAAACCCGGACAAAACACGAGGGAAGCCTTGAATGCCGTGTATTCCGTCGAGAGCATTCCGAGCTTGTGTTGCTCAATCGACTCAGACTGCACATCCGCGGCCGAGAGGAGGCGTTCCATATTCTCGCGGGCGGCACCGAAGAGCATTTCTTTCGTTTGTCCCCACCGCTCGGCCAAGGCAGGAGTGATCCAACGGATTTCCGTCTCGCTGGGCGAAACCAGGACAAGCACGAGGGCGACTTGATCGGAAACGATGTCGTGAACGGTGTCATCCAGTTTCATGTCCCTGCCTTCGACCGACCAGCGTATCCGGGGACGCGCGGTCGCCCAGTCCGGGTCGTCGAGTTCGCGGGTGATGGAATCGACAAACGTGCGGATCCGGTCGGGATCGCGGTCGCGCTCGAAATCCCGGCTCAGGTTTTCAAGGTTGATGGTGGCCGTCGTGTCCCCGTATGCGACCGTGTAATCTCCGTCTTGATTCAGCGTGACCGGAACTCCCCGGTTTGCCATTTCATCGACGAACAGCGTTGCAACTTCCGCGGAGATCGGCATGGCGATGGCCTCATGAATGAGCGTGCCGAACGAGTGTAACCCGAGAAATGAAGAACGGCGAGGGTAACCCCGCCGTTCTATCGAATCCAAGAAATATTCACCCGCCCGGCTTCGGCGTGACCTTCAGCGTCTTCTTCTCGTTCTTCCGCGTCACCGTGATCTCGATCTCGACGCCGGCCTTCTGCGCCCCGAGGGCCTTCATGTAGTCGTCGATGTTCTTCACCGGCTTCCCGGCGATGTCGACGATGAAGTCCCCGGCCTTGATCCCACCCGCCTCGGCCGCGCCGCCGGCGATCACGTCCTCGACCAGCACGCCCTTGCCCTCCTCCTCGTAGTTGCCGGGCATCACGCCCAGCCGCGGCATCCGGGCCATCGCCCGCGAGCTGGTGTCCGTCGGGTCGCTCCACCGCCCCTGCGTGACGAGGTAGTTCGGCCGCTCCGGGACGGTCGCCATGTGGACCGCGATCAGCTCGACGAAGTCGACGATCTTCGTCATCCCCACGAGGTTGATTTTGTCCGGCGTGTCGGACGGCCGGTGGTAGTCCTTGTGCGTGCCGGTGTGGGCGAAGATGACCGGGATCTTCTTCTGGTAGAACGACTGGTGGTCGCTCGGCCCGCTGCCGGCCGGCGTCTTCATCAACTTCAGCCCGACCCGGGCGTTCACCGCGTCGCACAGCTTGTCGAACCCGTCGCTCGTGCCGGTCCCGCTGACGACCAGCCGGTGCAGCTTCTTGCCCCCCTCCTCGACCTCCGCCGCCCGGCCGATCATGTCCAGGTTCAGCATGAACGTCGTCTTCTCCAGCGGGACGACCGGCTCCTTGACGTAGTGCAGCGACCCGTACAGCCCCTTCTCCTCGGCCGAGAACGCGACGAACACGATCCGCCGGCCGAACCGGTTCTTCATCTCGCCGAACCGGCGGGCGAGTTCCAGCAGGCCGGTCGTGCCGGAGGCGTTGTCGTCCGCCCCGAAGTGGACTTGCCCCTCCGCCGCCTGCCCGCCGAGGCTGCCCTGGGCGCTCGTCCCGAGGTGGTCGTAGTGCGCGCCGATGACGATCGTCTCGTCCGCCAGCGGGCCGTTGCCGGGAAGGATGCCGACGACGTTCTTGCACGCCACCGGGTCGCGGTTGATCGTGATCTCGGTGGCGATGGTGCAGCCCTTCAGCTCGACCGACTGCGGCTTCATCTCCTTGTCGATGGCCGTCTCGATGTCGTCGAGCTTCTTGTCGTGGGCCGCGAGCAGCTTTTCGAGAACAGCCCGCTTCACATGAAGGACCGGGAACTTGGCCGTCGCGCCGCCGGACCGCCGCAGGTCCATGAGCGTGTCGGTCGGCTTGCCGAACGTCTTGTCGTTGACGAACACGATCCCGGCCGCGCCCTTCTTCTCGGCCAGTTCGGTCTTCGCCGTCAGCGCCGCGACGCCCTCCAGGTCGCCGACGAACGGGCTGTCCTTCTGCTCGGCCTTCGGTGTCTTGCGGAGGACGACGACGACCTTGCCCTTCACGTCCAACCCGGCGTAGTCGTCGTACTTCACCTTGTCCGTGTTCACGGACAGCCCGTACCCGACGAACACGAGGTCGGCGGTCGCCTTCCCGGCGGCGGACGTGCCGAGGACGGTGAACTCGTCGTTGAACTTCAGCTCGGCGTCCTTGTCCTTGACCGCGAGCTTGACCGTGTTCGGCGTGCCGAGGCGGGCGCGGCCGGTGAACGTGAACGGCTGGAAGTAGCCGTCCTTCGTGCCGGGTTCGAGGCCGGCTTCCTTGAACAGCTTCGCGATGTGGTCGGCGGCCTTGTCGATGCCGGGGGAGCCGGTCCCGCGGCCCTTACACTCCTCCCCGGCGAGGTAGAAGATGTCCTTCTTCATCCGTTCGAGGACGGCCTCCGGCGACGCGGCGGAGCTGCCGGCCGCGGTAACGACTACGGCGACGAGCGCGAGAAAGCGGCGAGTCATGAATGAACCACTCGAAGTGGGAATGGGGAAACGGCGGCCGTCGGCCGCGGGGAGGTCATGAGAATTCTATGGGCCGAAGTGTGAGCAAGCTATGAATGGCCCGCAGATGACGCGGACTTCGACGCAGATGAAAAACCGGATCAAAACCAAGAATGGATTTTCGGTCTTATCCTCTTCATCTGCGTCGAAGTCCGCGTCATCTGCGGGCCATTCTTCATTTCGGCCAGACCAGTCGGCCGGCGGTCGTCGTGCGGATGCTGTAGAGCGTGCCGCCGCCGGTGACGTAGAGCGTCTTCTTGTCGTCGCCGCCGAACGCGCAGTTCGTCACCTCGTCCGTCGGCACGGTCAGGAACGCCAGCAACTTCCCCTCCGGGCTGAGGACGTAGATGCCGCCCTTGATGTCCGTCGCCGGTTCCGCCGGCGGGTTCGGCTTGTTCAGCCCGGCCGCGACGTAGAGGCGGCCGTCCACGTCCTGCTTCAACCCGTCCGGGCCGCGGCCTTGTTGCCAGTCGTAGAGCAGCTTCTGACTCTTCGCGTCCACCGTGCCGTCCGGCTTCAGGTCGAACCGCCAGAGCTTCCGCGCGCCGCCCTCGCCGTTGTTGTTGTCCGCGACGAACAGGAACTTGTCGTCCGCCGACACGAGGACGCCGTTGGCCCGCTCGACCTCGCGGCCGATCACGCGGCTCACCTTGCCGTCCGGGTCGAGTCGGTAGACGCCCTCGACGGTCTTGCCGGCGGCATCGAACTGCTCCATCCCGTCGCGGGGACCGTACCGCGGGTCGGAGAAGTAGATGCGGTCCTTCGAGTCGATGGTCAGGTCGTTCGTGTGGTTGTACTTCCTCCCGTTGAAGCTGTCGGTGAGGACTGTGACTTTGCCGTCGGTGTCGGTGCGGGTTAGGCGTTTCAGCTTCGGCTCGCACGCGACGAGGCGGCCCTCGCGGTCCCAGAGGAGGCCGTTCGTCCCGGCGTTCTCGCGGAAGATCATCGACTTGCCGTCCGGCGTGAGCCGGTAGACGTGGCCGTTGCCGCTGGAGAAGACGCCGAGCGTCGGATGCCACGCCGGGCCTTCGCCGCCGGACCCGTTGGCGGCCTCGACCTTGAGCTTCGCGTTCGGCTCGAAGATCGGCTCGTCGGCCAGCGACGGGGCAGCGAGGAGGAGAAGCAGAGAGAGGATTCGCATGGATTTCTCCGTCATATAGCCCCCGGCTTGCCGGGGGGCGGTTTCGAGTCTTCGAGAAACCGCGTGGGCCTTCCCGCGTCCGGGACGTTACTTCCCGCGCGGCGAGGTTATCGCGGGCGGGAAGGCGTTCCTCCCGCGAGGACGTTCCGCCCGTCGCAGGCAGTTCCCTGCGGGAGGCAGGTGGTGCGGGTTCTCGCAAAGCCTCGAACCCGCACGGTGGGCAGAGCCACACCGCTATCTGTCAGCCTCTGACTGTTGGATGGTTCTCCACCGGCATCCCGGTAATCAGCCGGGCCGCGCGGTTGCGGGTCACGTAGTTGAACACCCACTGGAACACCACCAGGAACCGGTTCTCGAACCGGGCCAGGTACAGGATGTGGACGAACAGCCACCCCAGCCACGCGATGAACCCGCTCAGCCGGATGCGGCCGCTCTCCAAAACGGCCCGCGCCCGGCCGATGGTCGCCATGCTCCCCTTGTCCCAGTAGCTGAACGCCGCCCGCGGCGTCTTGCCCCGCACCCGGCGGTCGATCACGTCGGCCGCGTAGTCGCCCTGCTGCATCGCCACCGGCGCGACGCCCGGCAGTGGCTTGCCGGCCGCGTCCTTCAGGCTCATCATGTCGCCGAGGATGAAGCACTCCGGGTGGCCGGGGATCGTGCAGTCCGGGGCGACGCTCACCCGGCCGCCGCGGTCCACGGCCGCCGCCGCGCCGAGCGCGTCCACCAGCTTCTTCCCCAACCCGGACGCCTTCACGCCGGCCGCCCACACGACCGTCCTCGTGTCCACCCGTCGAACGTCGTTCCCCTTGTCGAAGCTGATTTCCACGAAATCCGGCGTCACCGTCGTGACGTGGCAGTCGAGCCAAATCTCCACGCCGAGCTTGCCGAGCGCCTCGGCCGCCCGCTGCGACAGTTTCTCGTGGAACGTCGGAATCACCCGCGGCTGCCCCTCGACCAGCAGCACCCGGCAGGTCGTCGGGTCGATGGCGCGGAAGTCGTTCTTCATCGTCAGGTGCGCGAGTTCCGCAATCGCCCCGGCCATCTCCACGCCGGTCGGCCCGCCGCCGACGATCACGAACGTCATCAACTGCTTCCGCTTCACGGGATCGGGTTCCCGCTCCGCGGCCTCGAACGCGGATAGGACGTTCCGCCGAATTTCGGTTGCGTCCTCGATGGTCTTCAGCCCCGGCGCGATCGGCTCCCACTCCGCGTCCTTGCCGAAGTAGTGGTGCGTCGAGCCGGCCGCGACGACGAGCGTGTCGTACCCGAGCCGCGAGCCGTCGTTAAAAATGACTTCCTTCTTCGGGCCGTCGAAGCCGACGACCTCGCCGAGCCAGACGCGGGCGTTCTTCTGCCGCTTCAGGATGCCGCGGAGCGGGGCGGCGATGTTCGCCGGGGACAGCCCGCCGGTCGCGACCTGGTAAAGGAGCGGCTGGAAGAGGTGGAAGTTGCGACGGTCCACGAGCGTGACATCGACCGGCGAGCGGCGGAGGCCCTGGGCGCAGTACAGGCCGGCGAACCCGCCGCCGATGATGACGACGCGGTGCCGCGGGGGTTCGGGGGTCGCCATGAAGCAGTCTCTCGCGGAGCGGACGAGAGGCTATCCTACGGCTACGCCTTCGTCGGTGAAGCGGGCCGCACGGCCAGCCACAGCAGCAGGACGGCGGGCGTCACGCCGATGAAGTAGTGGATCGGCATGTGGAACACGCCGGTGAGGAGTTGCACGACCCACGGCGAGAAGACGGCCGCGAGCGTGAGCAGAACGAGGCCGCCGAACCAGACCGGCCGTCGCCAACTGCGGTCTTCGACGAGTTCGACGGTTCGAGCGATGACCGGGACGAGCAGGACGACGAGGTCGAAAATCCACGCGCCGTAAGGCGTCGTCAGCACGGACGCGAAGATCAACCCCGGAGCCTCGGCGGGCCAGTTCCAACCGGCCCGCTTCCCCCACCAGTACGCGACGACGGCGGCGGCCGTCAGCAGCATCGGGACGAACTGCACGCGGAATGACTCCGGCGCGAGCCACTCGCGGAGCCAGTAGCTGACGAGCGGCTGGGCGTAGTTCTTTGGCGAGATGTGCAGCCCGGTCGGCGACTCCCACCCGGCCCCGGCGTAGTGCGCGTACACGGCCGGGTTCATCAGGTAAGCCGCGACAGCCGCCGCTGCGAGGGCGACCGCCCCGACAGCGACAGCGATGCGGGTTCGCTTCGACACAACGGCATCGAGGATCAGCACGAGGCCGACGGCGAACAGCAGGTGCGGCTTGATCGCCGTCAGCGCGACGAACAGCCCGGCGGGGATGGGGCGATCCTGTTTATGGAAGTAAAGAAACCCGGCGAGGCCGAGCAGGACGAGGCCGCCGATCTGCCCCCACCAGAAGATGAACACCGACGGCGCGAAGCCGAGCGTGACCAGCCACGCGACCCAGATGAGCTTCGGCGGCCCGGCGTACACCTTCCACAGCCAAGTCCCGGCGAGGAGCAGCGCGGCGAGCTGCACGAGCAGGAACAGGACGTGGCCGACGGCCGCCGGGAGGACGCCGAGCGGCGTGACGAGGGCGAGCACCCACGGCGGGTTCCACATCATCGTGACGTGTTCGACCTCGGCCTTCAGCGCCTCTTCCTGATACGGCTTCAGCGTGGCCGGGTCGTAAGGGTTGCCGCCCGCGAGGTTCGCCTTCGCCGCCGACCAGTACTCGACGAAGTCCTTCATCGGCAGCGACGTGGGATCGTCCGCGACCTTCAAGACGCTCCACCCCAGGCCGGCGGCGACGGCGAGGACGCCGACGACCACGACCCACGGCCGCGTCTTGGGTTGTTCGGGGTCGGTCGTCATCAGTACGCCGCCCGGTAGACGGCCAGGATTTCGTCCCGCGTCGGCAGCCGGGGGTTCACCCGCATCAGCCGCGAGATCGCGGCGGCCTTGTCCGCGAACCCCGGCAGCATCTCGGCCGTCACGCCGAGGTCGCGGAGCCGGGGCGGGATGCCCACGTCGGCGCACAGCTTCGCCACGACCTCGATCGCGTAGTTCGCCAGGAACGTCTTGTCCGCGGACGCCGGGTACTCGCCGAGGATGAACGGCAGCTTAGCGAACACGTCCATCCGCGCCGACAGGTTGAACCGCATGACGTGCGGCAAAAGCAGCCCGTTCCCGGCCCCGTGCGAGACGTGGACGGCCCCGCCGACCGGGTACTCCATCGCGTGGACGAGCGCCACGCCGGCGTTCGAGAACGCCAGCCCGCCGAACGTCGCGGCCAGGGCCATGCCGTCGCGGGCCTCCAGGTCGTTGCCGTCCTTCACCGCCCGCTTTAAAAACTGGCCGACGAGTTCGATGCACTTCGCGGCCGTGAGGTCGGCCATCGGGTTCTTGCCCTGATAGACGGACGGGCCGCCCGGCCGCGTCAGGAACTCGGCCTGATCGACGGCCGTGATCGCCTCGATGGCGTGGACGAGCGCGTCGATGCCGGAGTCGGCCGTCACCTTCGCCGGGCACGTCACCGTCAGCAGCGGGTCCACGACCGCGACCTTCGGCCGCAGGTGCTGGCTGAGGCTGCTCACCTTGATGTGGTTCGCGGTGTCCGTGAACACGGCTGCGGCGGAAACCTCGCTGCCGGTCCCGGCCGTCGTCGGCACACAGATGATGGGCGTTACCGGACCTGGGACGCGGGAGTCGCCGGTGTATTCGGTCGGGTCGCCGCCGTGCGCCAGCACGATGGCGACGAGCTTCGCCAGGTCCATGTTGCTGCCGCCGCCGAGGCCGAGGACGGCGTCCGGCCGCACGAGTCGCGCCCCGGCCGCGGCCGTCTTCACGACCTCCAGCGCCGGCTCCGGTTGCCCGCCGTCGAAGACTTCGACCTCGACGCCGGCGGCCGTCAGCGGCTCCGTCACGCGGTCGAGCGTGCCAGCTTTCACGAGCACCCCGTCGGTGACGACGAGGATTCGTTTGTAGTTCCACGACTTCGCGATGTCGCCGAGCTTCAGGACCGACTGCCGGCCGAAGACGAGCGACCCGGCCGAGTGGAAGTTCCAGATCATGTTTGCAACGCGGAGTTCGGATCGCGGATCTCGGAATGAAGAATAGAATACGCCCCGCGGTCGTGTTTCCGGTTTTCACTCCGCGTTCCGAATTCCGCGCTCCGAGTTTGAACCATGATTCGCGTCGGCGTCCTCACGATTTCGGATCGCGCGAGCCAGGGGGTCTACGAAGACCTGAGCGGTCCGGCGATCGTTGCGTGCTTGAAAGAGGTGCTGAGTTGCGAGTGGGAGCCGGTGGTCCGCGTCATCCCGGACGAGCGGCCGCTGATCGAATCGACACTGAAGGAGCTGTGCGACGCGGAAGGCTGCTGCCTGGTGGTGACGACCGGCGGGACCGGCCCGGCGAGGCGGGACGTGACGCCGGAGGCGACCGAGGCGGTGTGCGAGAAGATGATGCCCGGCTTCGGCGAGCTGATGCGGGCGGTGTCGCTCAAGGTCGTGCCGACGGCGATCCTGTCGCGGCAGACGGCCGGCATTCGCGGGAAGTCGCTGATCGTGAACTTGCCCGGCAAGCCGTCGGCGATCCGCGACTGCCTGACGGCGGTGATGCCGGCGATCCCCTACTGCGTGGACCTGATCGACGGCTCGTACCTGACCACGAACGAGGCCGTGGTGAAGGCGTTCCGGCCGAAGAAGTGACCCATTTTGCATTTTTCATTTCGCATTTTGAATTGTTCCGATATTGATTCTTCATTCGCGCCGAGGGTTCCCCACGTTGAACAAGTTCGCGCTGGCGTTCCTACTACTCCTACCGGCGACCGCGCTCGCACAAGACAAGAAACCGTTCCGCTGGGGGACCGACCCGACCGGCGGCGCGCCGTTCGTCTACCAGGACGAGGACGGCAAGTACGTCGGGTTCGAGGTCGAACTGGCCGCGTACCTGGCGAAGAAGCTCGACCGCGAGCCGAAGATGGTCGCCGGCGACTGGTCGAACCTGCCGCAGCAGCTCGACAAGTCGCCGGACGTGGAGGGCGGCATCGACGTGGTGCTGAACGGGTACGAGTTGCAAGAGGACCTGGCCGGGAAGTACGCGGCGACGCGGCCGTACTATGTCTTCCGCGTCGTGCTGATGGCCCGGAAGGACAACGCCGCCGTCCGCGGGTGGAGCGACCTGTACAAGCGGGGCGAAGACCGAAAGACCGTCGGCGTGCTCGGCGGCACGGTCGCCCAGCAACACCTGGAGAAGACGTTCGGCTCGGACATCGACCTGAAGTCGAACCCGGACGTGGCGAACGTCATCAAGCTCGTCAACGACAAGCGGCTGGACGCGACCGTGCAGGACAGCCCGGCCGCGACGCACTTCCTGAAGGAGTACCCGGAACTGGCGGCCGTGGGCGAACCCGTGCGGCCGGGGTTCTACGTCCTTTACTGCCGGAAGACCGACGGGGAATTGGTCGCGAAACTCGACGCCGCGATCTCGGACGGGATCAAAGACGGCACGCTCCAGAAGATTTACTACAAGTACGGCCTCTGGACCGAGGATCAGGAACGGCTGCTCTACTGGCAAACGCAGCCCTGGCCGCCGCCATTCAAGGGGGCGCAAGAAGAGGAAAACGACGAGAAGAAGGAAGCCACCAACCCGCTCCCGCGGTTGACCCGCGAACTCGTCGAGGCGGCGTGGGTCACGGTCAAGCTGTCGTTTCTGTCGTTCCCGGTCGCAATGGCCGTCGGGTTGATCGTCGGCGTCGGCCGCGTCTACGGCCCCGGTTGGGTCCGCGTCCCGTTCACGGTCTACGTGGAGGTGATTCGCGGCACGCCGTTGCTTCTCCAATTGTTCATCATCTACTACCTCATCCCGGACCTGATGCTGCGGTCCGGCGTCTCGACGCTCGAAGTACTCGCGCGAAACCTCACGCCGATGTTCGCCGGCGTCCTCGGCCTCGCGATCAACTACTCCGCCTACGAGGCCGAGAACTACCGCGCCGGGCTGCTCGCGATTCCCCGCGGCCAGATGGAGGCGGCCCAGGCGCTCGGCATGTCCCGGCTCGCGGCGATCTGGCACGTCGTCGTCCCGCAGGCGATCCGCATCGTCATCCCGCCGGTGACGAACGACTTCATCGCGCTGTTCAAGGACACGTCGGCGTGCTCGATCATCCTCGTGGTGGAACTGACCCGGAAGTACAACGAGCTGTTCAACTTCAACCGCACGCTGATCGTGGAACTCGCGTTCCTCACGGCCGGGCTGTACCTCCTCATGAGCTACCCGCTGTCGGTCGTGGCCCGCCACCTCGAACGCCGGCTGGCCGGGGCGAAAGGCGGCCACCCGTGATTACCGTCACCAACGTCACGAAGTTCCACGGCCCGGCCCGCATCCTCAACGGTGTGTCGCTGGCCGTCAACAAGGGCGAAGTCACCGCCCTCGTCGGGCCGTCCGGCGGCGGGAAGAGTACGCTCTTGCGGTGCATCAACGGGCTGGAGACGTTCCAGTCCGGCGAGATCGATGTGGCCGGAACGAAACTCGTCGGCGGCCCGGCGCACGACTCGAAACAACTCCAAAAGCTCCGCCGCGTCGTCGGGATGGTGTTCCAGCAGTTCCACCTGTTCCCGCACATGACGGCCCTCGAGAACGTCATGAGCGGCCCGCTGTACGTCCTGAAACAAGGGCGGGCGGAGGCGGAAGCGGTCGCCCGCAAGCTGCTCGACCGCGTCGGGCTGAAGGAGAAGGCCGACGCGCGGCCGGCGAACCTGTCCGGCGGGCAACAGCAGCGTGTTGCGATCGCCCGGACACTTGCGGTTAGGCCGTTAGCGATCCTGTTCGACGAGCCGACCAGCGCCCTTGACCCGCAGATGGCGAAGGAAGTGCTGGCCGTGATGCGGGACCTGGCGGCCGACGGGCAGACGATGATCGTGGTGACGCACGACATGGACTTCGCCGAGCAGGCGACCGTCGTTCACCTGATGAAGGCCGGCGAGATCGTGCAATCCGGCCCGCCGGCCGAAATCCTGAAGGACCACCGATGACCACCCAACTCATCCGCGTTGGCCACTCCCCGGACCCGGACGACGCGTTCATGTTCCACGCCCTGGCGAACGACAAGGTTCCGACCGGAAACTTCCGGTTCACCCACGAACTGCAAGACATCGAGACGCTGAACCGCCGGGCGCTGAAGGGCGAACTCGAAGTCACGGCCGTGAGCATCCACGCCTATGCGTACCTGCTGGACAAGTACGCCCTGCTGCCGAGCGGGTGCAGCATGGGCGACAAGTACGGCCCGATGGTGGTGGCGAAGAAGCCGCTCACGCTCGCCGACCTGCCGACGACAAGGATCGCCGTCCCCGGCACGATGACGACGGCGTTCCTGACGCTGCAACTCTTGCTCGAAGACCTGAAGTCGGGCGCGGCTAAGCAGCTTCAGTACGAGGTCGTGCCGTTCGACCAGATTCTGGACCACGTCGCGGCCGGGAAGGCGGACGCCGGCCTCATCATCCACGAGGGGCAGCTCACGTTCCAGAACCAGGGGCTGAAGTTGGTCGTGGACCTCGGCGTCTGGTGGCAGGAGAAGACGGGGCTGCCGCTGCCGCTCGGGGGGAACGTCGTCCGCCGCGACCTCGGCGACGCGACCATCCGCGAGGTGAGCCGGCTACTGAAGGAGAGCATCCAGTACGGCCTCCAGCACCGCAAGGAGGCGCTGGCCCACGCGCTGAACTACGCCCGCGACATGGATTCGACGTTGGCGGACAAGTTCGTGGGGATGTACGTCAACGACTGGACGCTCGACTACGGCCCCCGCGGCCGGGAGGCGGTGCGGAAGCTGCTCGCGGAAGGCCACCGGGCGGGGCTGATCCCGAACCCGGTGGACGTGCAATTCGTGGAGTGAGCGGGTATCATTCACACATGGACTACCACGACCTCATCACCGTCGATCCGGTCCGCCGAGGCGGGAAGCCGTGTGTCGTCGGGACGCGCATCGCGGTTTACGACGTGCTGGACTACCTAGCCGAGGGTATGACCCCGGACGAGATTCTGCATGATTTTCCGCAGTTGACCGCCGAGCACATCCGGGCCTGCCTGGCGTTCGCGGCCGACCGCGAGCGGCTGCTGGCGGGGCCGGCATGAAACTCCTGTTCGACGAGGACGTGTCGCACCACCTGCCCACCTTGTTGGCCGAATCCGAAACCGCGTCGGAGTTCGCACGATGCCGTTCGTTTCGTACGCGCGTGTGGACGACGTAGTCAAGAAGCACAAGCTCACGTACATCCAGGGGCCGGTCCTGCCGCCGGACCCGACGGCCCCGCCGTTCGGCGACTACTTCCGCGAGGAGTTAGCGTTCAACCTGCGGAAGCTGCCGATCGGCCGCTCGGAAGTCGGCGCGGGCGAGGTACTGCTGTTTCCCATTTTGCGGGAAGTGTGGAAGCCGTACTCGGACGAACTCGCCCTGTTCACGCACGAGGGGCTGACGTTCGACGACGACCTGACCGGCGTGCCGGATTACTTCGTGTGTAAGGTGTCCGAGTACGGGCAAACGATCCCGGACGTGCCGTACCTGTTGGTCGCGGAGGCGAAGTTGGACGACTTCGAGCGGGCGTGGGGCCAGTGCTCGGCGGCGATGCTCGCGGCCCAGCGGCTGAACCAGGCCCCGGACGTGCCGGTATACGGCCTGGCGACGAACGGCGGGTCGTGGCAGTTCGGGATGCTGCTCGGCCGCGAGTTGACCGTGGACCCGAACGCCACGTCGCTCTCGAACCTCGACACGCTTTGCCAACGGTTGCACGCGACGCTGCGGGCCGTGCGAACGGTGGCCGTCGGGTACGCGGGACGGGCCGCCGTCGGCTAGTGGTGCCCTTCCTTCACCGCGTTGCGGTTCCACTTCGGGACGATCACCAGCAGGTCCTTCGTCCCGTTCGGCACGCACTGGCAGCTCAGCCGCGACTCCGGCGTCACCGCCGGGGCGGAGTCCAGCATGTCCTCCTCGTCGTCCGTGGACGCGGAACACGTCTCCAACCCCTGGGCCACATAGACGTGGCACGTCGAGCAGGCGCACACGCCGCCGCAGGAGTGGTTGATCTCCACCCCCGCCCCCTCCGCGATGTCGAGCAGGCTGCCTTCCAACCCGTGGTCGCCGAACGGGATGTCGGCCGGGTTCACCGGCACGTCGATCTTCTCGCCCGTCTCCTCGAGCTGGAACGTGACCTTGAACGGCCGCTGCGGTTTCTGGGTCTTCGCCGCCTGGATGTAGGGGTTGACGCCGCCCATCGCGTGTGTGACCTCGGTGCGAAAGTCGTGATACCGCCATTGTACGCAAAACGAACGAAGCCCGGCCGTTCGCGGCCGGGCTTCGCGAGTCGCGGAGCGGATCAATACTTGAGTTCGTTCTTCACCGTCCGCACGCCGGGGGTCAGCCGGACCATGCCCTCGACGGTTTGCGCCTCTTCCTGGTCCTTCACCGTGCCGCGGAGGACGACGGTGTTGCCGTCCATGCTCAGGGCGATGCCGCGGGGGTTGGCGATCATGCTGGACCGGTCGATCATGCCGCGGAGGTCGGCCTGCACCTGCGGCGTGTTCATCTGCGGGACCGGCATCCGCACGGTCATCGTGTAGCTGACCGGCCGCGGCAGCGGGATGACGGCGTTCCCCTGCTGCTGGTTCGTGCCGCCGAGGCCGCCGAGCTGCCCCGTCCGCCCGCCGAACTGCCCGGTCGTCCCCGTGCGACCGCCGAACTGGCCCGTGGTTCCACCGAACTGCCCGGTCGTTCCGCCGAAGCCCGTCGTCCCGCCGGCCCGCCCGCCCGTGCCGAGGCCCGTCACGCTGGTGTTCCCGCCGGTCCGACCGGTCGCCCCGCCGCCGGTCCCGCCCGTGCCGGTCGCCCCCGTCCGGCCCGTGTTCAGCCCGGACGCGCCGACCGCCCGGCCGGTCCCGCCGCCGCCGGTCCCGGTCAGCGCGGACCCGAACCCGCCGGGGCCGTCCTGTCCGGTGGCCCCGGCCCGGCCCTGGTAGAACGGGTTCGCGTAAAACTGGCTGAAGGCGTTCGTCGAGTTGAGCGTCGAACCGGATGTGGTCGCGTTCGCGATCTGCGGGGCCGACTGCATCTGTTGAATCTCGAACGAGCTGGCCGACCCGGTTTGCAGCCCGGAGATGCCGCCGCCCGTGCTACCCCCGGTTCCCGTGCCGCCCCCCCCCGTGGTCTGGGCGAACCCGGCGGACGCGGAAAGGCAGGCAACGGCGGCGGCTAGCAGGTAGCGGGTGCGCATGGTATCCCCTCGAACGTGGTCTGTCCTGATAGTATCGTCTCTGCGGGGCCGGGAGTTCAGAAAGTTCGATGAGAGTTCGGGAGTTTCTCATGGCGTCGTTCGGGGCGGCCGTCGTCGGCACGGGGTTCATCGGGCCGGTTCACGTCGAGGCGCTGCGGCGGCTCGGCATCCCGGTCGTCGGCGTCCTCGGGTCGTCGCACGGGAAGTCGAGGGCCGCGGCGATGGCGATGGGGCTGGAGAAGGGGTACGCCTCCTTCGACGAACTGCTCGCCGACCCGGCCGTGCAGGTCGTGCACCTAGCGTCGCCGAACCTCGCGCACTTCGACCAGTGCCGCCGGGCGATCGCGGCCGGCAAACACGTCGTCTGCGAGAAGCCGCTGGCGATGACCTCATCGGAGACGGCGGAACTGGTGAAGCTGGCGGCCGCGTCGCCGGTCGTCACGGCCGTGAACTACAACGTGCGGTTCTACCCGCTGGTCCTCGAAGCCCGCGAGCGGGTCATCTCCGGGCAGGTCGGCGACGTGTTCCACGTCACCGGCAGCTACCTCCAAGATTGGCTACTGTTCCCGGACGACTTCAACTGGCGGGTGCAGGCCGAGCACGGCGGGCCGTTGCGGGCCGTTGCGGACATCGGCACGCACTGGCTCGACACGGTCTGCTTCATCACCGGGCTGGAAATCGAGGCCGTGTGCGCCGACCTGCGGACCGTCCACCCGATCCGGCAGCGGCCGACCGGCGGGAGCGAGACGTTCACGAACGCCGCCAAGACCGGCGGCGATCCGGTCCCCATCGACACGGAGGATTACGGCAGCATCCTGCTCCGCTTCCGCGGCGGGGCGAAGGGTTGCCTGACCGTGTCGCAGGTGACGGCCGGGCGGAAGAACTGCCTGCGGTTCGACGTGGCCGGTTCTCAGTCGGCGCTGGCGTGGGACTCGGAAGACCCGAACGTGCTGCACGTCGGCCACCGGGCGAAGCCGAACGAGGCGCTGATTCGCGACCCGGCGCTGATGGCGGCCGCCGTCGGGCCGTTCGCAAACTACCCCGGTGGCCACGCCGAGGGGTTCCCGGACACGTTCAAGCAACTCTACCGGGCGGTGTACGCGGACATCGCGAACGGGAAGTCGGATCGGCCGCTGTACGCGACGTTCGCGGACGGCCATCGGGAGGTGCGAATCTGCGAGGCGATCCTGGCGAGCAACGGCGAGGCGCGGTGGGTAACGGTGTGAACGGTTTGCCCGGAGAGGTCGGCTCCTGGGACCGCGGGCGTCCCGCCCGCCCACCTTCCCGATTCGAGGACCCGTCTTAAGCGGCTGGGGCCGGAGCGGGCGGGACGCCCGCGGTCCCAGGACCGAAACCATCTACTTCCCCGGAACCACGGCCGGCGGCGTTGGGGCGGTCACCGTCACCGCGGGCTTCACCGGTTCCTTCGGCGGCTCCTTCGGGAAGCTGAACACGGCGACGCCGACCACGGCCAACACGCCGGCCACCAACCCGAGTTTCGATTCGTCCGACATGGCTCGTTCCCCCGACTCTACGCGGATTATTGCGGGGGATACTGCAACCCGCAGGGCCACTTGAGGCCAATCGCGGAAAATCCGTTGGACGCCGCTCCGAGAGAAACGGAAAATACGGCCCTTCGATTCGACCGATCATCCCGGTACAGACTACCACCCTCCGACGGGCCGACGCATGGGACCGCTCCAGTGGGCTTCGCTCCTCGTCATCGCCCTCGCGGTCGCGGCCATCGTCCGCGGCTGGGACGTGCGTCTCGTGCTGGGCGTGTCGGCCCTCACGCTCGGCACGTTCGCCGGCGACCCGTCGCCGGTCGTCCGCACGTTCCTGGAAACGTTTAGCAGCGAGAAGTTCGTCGTGCCGATCTGCTGCGCGATGGGGTTCGGGTTCGTCCTCCGGCAAACCGGCTGCGACCAGCACCTCGTCCGCCTCTTGATGAAGCCGATCCGCCGGGTGAGGTTCCTGCTCATCCCCGGCGTCATCCTCGTGGCGTTCACGGTGAACATCCCGATCGTCAGCCAGACGAGCGTGGCCGTGTGCGTCGGGCCGGTCGTGATCCCGCTGCTGCGTGCGGCCGGGTTCTCGGCCGTGACGATCGCCTCGTGCCTGTGCCTCGGTGCGTCCGTCGGGGGCGAACTGCTCAATCCCGGCGCGCCGGAGTTGCTGACGATCCGCGCGAAAACTGGGATCGAGACAATGCGGCTGTCCCGCGAGTTCATCCCGCCGCTGCTCGTGCCGTACCTGGCCGTGGCGACGCTCGTGTTCTGGGCGCAAACGATCTGGCTCGACCGGCGGGAAGCGACGACCGAGCCGCAGCCGGAGACGCCGACCGAGCCGGTCAACCTGTTGAAGGCCGCCGTCCCGCTCGTGCCGCTGGTGCTCTTGTTCAGCACCGGGCCGCCGCTGAACCTGATCGAGGTTCCGCAGCACTGGATCGCGGCGACGAAGGAATCGTTCAGCAGCCGCCTCGTCGGGCTGGCGATGCTCGTCGGCGTCGCGCTCGCGCTGGTCGTCTCGCCGAAGCACGTGAAGGACGGGGCGAAGACGTTCTTCGAGGGGGCGGGGTACGGGTTCACACACGTCATCAGCCTGATCGTGACCGGGGCGTGCTTCGCGGAAGGGCTGCGGCTCTGCGGGCTGGCCGCGGCGCTCGGGCATCTCATCGCCGAGCTGCCGGGGATGCTCGTGCCGTTGGCGGCGGTCGTCCCGGCGGCGTTCGGGTTCGTCAGCGGGTCCGGGATCGCGAGCACGAAGGGGCTGTACGAGTTCTTCCACGCCCCGGCGGAGGCGGTCGGCCAAGACCCGAACGCGGTGGGGGCGGTGGTGTGCGTGGCGTCGGCGGCCGGGCGGACGATGTCGCCGGTCGCGGCCGTGGTGCTGATGTGCGGCACGCTGACCGGGGCGAAGCCGTTCGAGATCGTGAAGCGGGTCGCCCCGCCGCTGATCGCGGGGCTAGTCGTGGCAGTGACGTTGCGGATGTTGGGAATCGTCTAAACCGGCGAGCCGAGCGGCGTAAGCCGCCGGGTAAGGGTTCAGCCCACTCACCCGGCGGCTTACGCCGCTCGGCTCGCCGTTGATCGGCCGACTACTTCTTCGGCGGGCTGGCGCTCAGGCTGCTGCCCATCATCGCGTGGACCTCGGTGGACGCCTTCACCACCACGGACAGGCTCGCCATGTGGAACGTCACGCTGCACGCCCCGCCGTTGTCCTTCCACGCCCGCGGGTCGATCGAGTCCTTGATCGCCTTCACGATGTTCTCCGCGTTCTGCACCGCCTGCTGGTAGCTCGCCACCGGGCCGAACTGGATCGCGTTGCCGAACGGCCCCGTTCCCATCACCAGGTCGCCGAGGTAGTACGACCGCGTCGTCAGCTCCCGCTCGGCCCGCTCCAGCGTCACCACCTGGATCATCTCCCCCTTCACGATGAACGTGAGCTGGTTGCTCTGCAAGATCGCCCGCAGCGCCGTCCGCGCGTTGACGTTCCCCTTGAAGCTGATCCCCCGCGTCAGGTCGAGGCCGGCGTCCTTCAGCGACTGCTTGTCGATGAAGATTTCCTGGTTCATCTTGTTCGACAGGTCTTGCAGCGCCTCCTCGAACGGCCGGTCCTGGAAGTTCACGCTCACCGCCGTGTCGAGCGACTTGAGGATGCCCTCTTCCTTCTCGGAGAGTTGCAGCTTGTCCCGCTTCTTGCGGAACTCGGAGAGCTTCCGCCACTCGGCCGCGTCCATGAACTGGATGTCGCCGGTCGCGGGCGTGGCGGACGCGATCACGTCGCGCGAGTTCTTCAGCATCGCGTCGGCGTACCGCTTGGTGAAGTTCGCGTCGGCCCGGATTTGCTCGGCCGTGTAGCTCTGCATCCCGGCCGCGTCGAGGAACGGGTTCCGCGGGTACTTCACCATCAGCCCGGCGATCGTTCGGCGGGCCTCGTCGTTCCGCCCGGCGTCCTTCAGGTCCGCGTATTTCTTCAGCCCCTCCGCGACCTCCTTCGCCTCCGTCAGGTCGTCCTCGTACTTCTGCCGGACGCCCTTCTTCACCTCCGCCGCCTTCGGATCGACGTTCGGCCGCGTGCCCGCGTCCTTTGGCTGGTAGGCCGCCAGTTTCGCCTCCAACTTCTTCGTCAACTCGTCCCGCTTCGTCGAACCGATCCCCACAGAGATGTCGAGGCTCGTCTGCGCGGCCTTCAAGATGTTGACGGCCTTCGTCGTGGACACCTTCGCGTACTTCTCGGCGTCGGCGATGGCCGTGTCCACCTCGTTCGCCGCCTTCTGCTCGGCGAGGGCCTGCGTCAGTTGCGCCTTCTCCGCCGGTTGTTGCGCGAGTGCCGGTCCGGCGAGGGCTGCCGACAGGACCGACGCGGACGCGAAACGCCGAATCTCAGATCGCAGGCTGGCCATGATGTCCCTCATTCCGCGGAGCGTTCAGCCCATTATCGGCCGGGGGGTGTCACAGTTCCAACGTACCCGACGGCGGCCGCGTTTGCCACAATCGCGCCGCGATTGCAGCCGGCACGACCGGCACGCCCGACTTCCGAAGTCCGGCTTCGACTTCGGAAGTCGATGCGGTCGAGAGGGCGAATGCCGATACCCCGAACGCCGCCGCGCGGGACCGACTTCCGAAGTCGAAGCCGGACTTCGGAAGTCAGGGTTCACGTTGACCACACCGCCGGGTCGGGTTATGACCGTCCGGCCGAAAATCCGGCAGGGCCGCCGGAGGACCACCCATGCGACGACGACTGCGTTCGATCCTGTTGACCGTCGGCCTGCTCGCGCTCGTGTTCGGCGTCGTCGGCGGGGCGCTCGGCAGCGTGCTCAAGCAGGAGCCGGAGTTCTACCTCCGCCTGTCCGAATCCCCGGCGTGGGAGACCAGCGAGCGGGCGTCCGCTCTGCTCACCCGCGTACAGGACTTGAAGAACGACATCCGCGCGAAGGCCGACTGGTCCGGCACGTTCCGCGGGGACGACCTGAACGCCTTCTGCCAGGAGAACCTGACCCCCGGCACGGCCTACGCGAACCTGCTGCCGAAGGGGTTCCACTCGCCGCGGGTGGTGATCGACGGCGACCGCGTGAAGCTCGGCCTGCGGTACGGCGACGGGTTCTGGAGCACCGTGCTCTGGGTCGAGATGAAGGCGTGGCTGGTGAAGAACGACACGAACGTGATCGCCGTCGAGCTGTGCGGGCTGAAGGCCGGGAACCTGTCGATCGGCTGCCAGACGCTGCTCGACTCGCTGTCCGAGGCGGCGCACGAGTCGAACATCGAGGTGACGTGGTATCGGCGGGACGGGAACCCGGTCGGGCTGTTCCGGTTCTACGCGGACCAGCTCCGGCCGACGACGCAGATTCACACGTTCAAGATCGACGACGGGAAGGTCGCCGTGGCCGGCCGCACGCGGCTGGAAACCGTGCCGGCGACCGTACCGGGGCTGAACCCGCTGACGGGCGATTGAGCCGGCGTCGGGCGAATAACCTGACTTCCGAAGTCCGGCTTCGACTTCGGAAGTCGGTCCCGCGCGGCGGCGTTCGGGGTATCGGCATTGCCCCCGTCGCATCGACTTCCGAAGTCGAAGCCGGACTTCGGAAGTCAGGCCCACGATCGTTACGCCGGCAGCGGCCGGACGGCGTCCGCCTCCAGCGCCTCGCGGACGCAAGTGACCAGCTCCTGCGGGCGGTACGGCTTCTTCAAGTACCCCGCGATCTTCTTCGTCTCGTCCGCCTCGAGCTGCTCGGACGCGTACCCGCTGGCGAAAATCACGCGGGCGTTCGGGTGCGATTGCACGATCTCCCGGAAGGCGTCCTGCCCGGACAACACCGGCATCGTCAGGTCGAGGACCGCCAGGTCGATGTGTGCCCCCTCCTCGGCGAACGCCCGGACGGCCTGCTTGCCGTCCGCCGCCTCCAGCACGTTGTACCCGTGCTGGCGGAGAACCATCGCGGCCATCCGGCGGACGATGTCCTCGTCGTCGGCCAGCAGGATCGTCGCCGTGCCCGTCGCCGGGGCCGGGGCCGCGGCCGGGACGATCAGGTCGGTCGCCGGTTGATTCGTCTGCGGGAAGTACAGGTCGAACCGCGTGCCGACGCCGACCTGGCTGTCGCACTCGATCCACCCGTTGTGCCCCTGCACGATCCCGAACACCATCGCCAACCCGAGGCCGGTCCCCTTGCCGACTTCCTTCGTCGTGAAGAACGGGTCGAACATCTTCGACATCGTCTCCGGCGTCATCCCGCCGCCGTCGTCCTGGACGCTGAGGCGGACGTACTTCCCCTCCGGCCGGTCGTGGCCGGCCCGGTCCGCCCCCCCGTCCACGTTCGCGGCCCGGACGCGGACGCACCCCGGCCCGTTGATCGCGTCGCGGGCGTTGATGCACAGGTTCATGAGTACCTGATTCATCTGGTTCGGGTCGGCCTCGATCAACCCCAGGTCGGCGGGCAACTCCGCTTCCAGCCGCACCCGCGGGTCGATCGTCCGGCGGAGCAAGGACACCACCTCGCCGACGACGGACCCGAGGTTGAGGACCTGCCAGTCGAGATGGTGCTGCCGGGCGAACCCGAGCAGCCGATTCGTCAAGGACGACGCGCGGTCTGCGGCGCACTGGGCGGCGTCGAGCATTTCGACAACCGGGTTCTGGGCGGACAGTTTCAGCCGGGCGAGTTCGAGGTTCCCGACGATGGCGGTGAGGAGGTTGTTGAAGTCGTGGGCGATGCCGCCGGCGAGCTGGCCGAGGGCGTCGAGCTTGCCGGTCTGCCGGAGGCGGGCTTCCATCGCCCGCTCGTCGGTCACGTCCCAGCTCATGCCCAACACGCCGACGCGGCCGCCGACGGCGTCGAGCAGCGGCGTCAGGACGCGGCGGACGGTCCGCGGTTGGCCGTCGATGGATACCTCTTCCTCGCTCTCCGCCGACCCGTGCTCCAGGACGCGGCCGTCAACGTCGGCCCACCGCGCCGCGAACAGGGGGGCGACCTCGGCGTCCGTCCGGCCGACGAGGTCGGCCTCCGGCCGGCCGACGAGCTTGCAGTACGACGGGTTCGCGGCCATGTACCGGCCGTCGCCGTCCTTGAGGAAGACGCCGTGCCGGAGGTTGTCGATCAGCGACCGGGACCGGGCCTCGCTCAGTCGCAAGGCGGCCTCCGCCGTCACCCGCTCGCGGACCTCCCGCTCCAACGCCGCCGCCCGGCGGCGGGCCGTTTGCGCGAGGTAAATCGCGAGGGCCAACAGGGTCACGAGGCTGACGCCGGCGACGAGCACCAGCCCGGCGACCGGGAGACTTTCGCGGTCCAGCACGACCGACGTGGGCCACTGTCGGACCTCCCAGTTCAGGCCGGTCAGCTGCGTCTTGTGGTGGACGGCGAACGCGCGGCCGGTCGGCCCCTCGGACCCGCCGCGGACGTACAGTACGTCCGGCCCGTCGCGGACTTCCAGCGCGTACCCTGTCGCGACGGTGTGCGGGAACACGGCGTCCAGGAACGGCCGGGTGAACGTCACCGCCACCAGCCCGCCGGCGGCCGGGTCGTCCGACCGGATCGGGCAGTAGAAGAGGAGCACCCAGTTCCCGTCCCACTTCGACCGGGGCGGCCGCACGACCGCCGGCTGCCCCTGCCGCACGGCGGCCGCGAGCGCCGCCCCGCCGAGCGCGTCGAGCGTCGTCGGCAGCGGGTGGCGGGCGTCGGGTTCGACCCACCGCAGCCGGCCGTCGGCGTACAACCGGGCGAGGCCGTAGACCCCGTGTCGGTTCCCCACGTACAGGGAAAGGTCGTCCTGCCCGAGGGCCGCCTCCCCCTTGTTCCTCACCTTGCCGGCCGACTCCGACAGCCGGTACGCGCAGTCTTCGAGCGCCTTTTGGATGAGCATGTGCGTCTCGGCCGCGTCGAACTGCACGAGCCGATGGAGCCGCTCGTTCTCCTTGGATTCCAGCGCGAGCCAGAGGATGACGGTCAGGAGCAGCCCGCCGACCCACACGCCGCCGGCGAGGACGTACCGGATCGGCAGCGCCGGGTACGTCGCCCGGACGCCGGCGACGAGCGCGGCCGCCCCGCCGGCCAGCGTCCCGACGCACAGCAAGAGCGGCGGGCCGAGCTGGTTCGGCGGGCCGAGGAACAGCGGGGAGTTCACCAACTGCGCGACCGTGCCGAACGCCACGCCGATACCGAGGACGACGAGCAGCCAGTCCCCGGCCGGCCCGCGGCCGGGGCGGGCGGTCAGCCACAGGCCGACGCCGCCGAGGACGAACCCGACGGCCGCGAGCCAGTGGACGCCGGTGGCCGGAACCGCGGGCAACAGCGGGTCGGCGGGGAACGCCCACGTAGCCAGGGCCGGGCCGAACGACATCGCGCCCGCAGCCAACGCCCCGATGCCGCCGAGGGTGACTGCGATGGCCGCCGCGGCCGCCCCGCGGCGGCGGTCGCAGGCCGCCAACAGCAGCCCGCCGCCCCACGCGGTCAGCAGGAGCGCGGGGTTGTAGTGGAACGGTTGCAGTTGCGTGTGGAACTGGATGAACGGCTGACACGCCGTCGCCCACGCCGCGACGGTCCCGGCCCCGAGCAGAACGAGGAACCCGCCGCACGCCGCCAACACGAGTCGAAACATGGGAGTCTGAAACCCGAAAAGCCAAACCGGTCCCGGCCCGCCGCGGCGGTCAGCGGGTTAGTGTGATGTCGAACGTGGTCTCGCCGCGGCCGACGGTGACGGCCAGGCCGGACTCCTCCGGCACGCCGTACCGGTCCGGGATCGGCGGGACCGGGGCCGGCGGCGGGCCTTCCGTCGGACCCTTCGGCCCGTTCACGGCGGCCGGGGCCCGCGACCCGACGTTGAAGTTGTACGGCACGGCCGTGTGCGACTTCACCGTCACCCGCAGGTCGCCCGGCGGGACGTTCGCGATGGCGTACCGGCCGTCCGCGCCGATCAGCCCGGTGTACAGCTTCTCGCCGGGGCCGAACATCACGACGGACCCGCCGTTCAGCGGTTTCCCGTTGTAGACCACCCGGCCGGACACGGTGCTCGCCGCCGGCCGACACCCGCCCAGGGCGAGGACGGCGGCGACGAGGCCGAGGGCCGTGGATCGGCGGAAGGTTGGAAACATGGGCGTGGGCCTACGAGGTCAGAGGGCGTCGGAGGGAAGGATTTCGCCGCCGCGCGGCGTTTGCAGGTACCACCAGGTGTACAGCGTCATCCCCGCGGACAGGTGGCGGACGCTGCCGTCGGCCATGCCGGCGTGGATGCCGCCGGGGTGCGGGGACGACGCCAGCGTCGGGTCGCACGACCCGTTGAACGGCGTCGGCCGGACCTGGAACTTCGAGCCGGGGCCGATGCTGTACCCGTTCCACGAGATCGCGTAGCCGGGGTGGTTCGGGAACAACATGCTCCCGGACGTGAGGTAGTACCCCCAGAAGTTCCCGCCGACCGGGTAGCTGGCATTGGAACACTGGGCGTACTTCTCGCTCATCAACACCGTGGACGACGTGCCGTCGGTGATGTCCGCCGGGAGGCGGCTCGAGTGGTCCGGCGTGATCATCCGGCCCTCGGCGTCCACCCGCAGCACGACCTGCGCGTTGACCGCGTAGGTGGCCACGCCCCACAGGTTGCCGACGGTGTCCGCGGCGACGCCGCCGGCCGGGGCGCTCGGGTCGGACGGGCAGACCATGCCGGGAATCGGCTTCGCGAACGTCTGGTTGTGGCCGACGAAGTACCGCCCGGCCGCGTAGGATCCGGCGTAGACGTTCTGCTGTTCGACGAACGGCAGCAGGTGGAAGAAGTAATCGCCGTAGGCCCCCGGACCGGGGTAGCTCCCGATCCCGGCGGGGAGCTTGTCGTGCGTGGCGTTGGCGCTGTGTGACGCGAGGACCAGCTGCTTGAGGTTGTTACTACACCGGACGTGGTTCGCCGCCTCCCGGACCTTCTGGACGGCCGGGAGCAGCAACCCGATGAGGATCGCGATGATCGCGATCACGACCAACAACTCGATGAGGGTAAACCCCGGACGGCCGCGAGCGGCTCGAACCGAACCCATGGGCGGGGGCTCCAGTGCGAGGGAAACGGTGACTCGAATGAATCATCGAGTTCCGTGTCCAATTTTTGCCGGGTTCGTCCGAGTTCGCGAGCATTGTCGGGGAAAATCCCTACGACCGCCCGTTTACAGCCGAATCCCACCGGACACGTCGAGCCACGTGCCGGTCACCCACCGGGCGTCGTCGGTCGCCAGGAACGCGGCCGCGTCCGCGATGTCCTCGCTCTCGCCGATCCGGCGGAGTGCCGTCAGCGCGATCTCTTGCTTCTCCTCCTCCTTCGTCTTGCCGCTCTTCTCGCTGTTCATGTCCGTCCGCGTCGATCCGGGGGCCAACACGTTCACGCGAATCCCCCGCGGCCCCAGCTCGGCGGCCAGCACGCGGGTCATCACGTCGATCGCCCCCTTCGTCGCGGTGTAGACGACCGCGCCGGGGTACGCCATGCGGCTGATCGCGCTGCCGACGTTGATGATGCTGCCGCCGGCGGTCATCAGCTCGGCCGCGTGCTTGCAGCAGAGCAGGTAGCCGCGGACGTTCACGTTGAAGTGCGCGTCGATGTTTTCGGCCGTCACGTCCGGCAGGAACGTCCGCTGCATGATGGCGGCGTTGTTCACCAGGATGTCGAGCTTGCCGAACGCCTTCACGGCCGCCGCGAACAGCATCGGAATCTCGGCCGGCTCGCCCATGTTCGCCTTCACGGCGATGGCCTCGCCGCCGGCGGATTTGATCTGCGCGACGACGGCGTTCGCCTCGTCCGCGCTGCGGGAGTAGTTGACGACGACCTTCGCCCCGTCTTGGGCGAACCGGACGGCGATGGCCGCCCCGATGCCGCGGGCCGACCCGGTGATGACCGCCACCTTCCCCGCGAGCCGCTTGTCGGACATGTCCAACCCCCAATACGGATGCCGGCGGGTCGCGCGTCAACCCGCGATGGGGTCATGGTAGGGACGGCCGCGGCGGTTTCACTAAACCACCACCCTCACCTTCTCCCCGAGGGCCGGTCATGCCGTACCTGCGATTCCTCCTCGCGCTCGCGTTCGCCAGTTCCTCCGCCGCCGCCGCCGACAAGCCGAACGTCGTCGTCATCCTCGCCGACGACATAGGGTACGGCGACCTGTCGTGCTACGGCGCGACGAAGATTCACACGCCGAACCTGGACAAGCTCGCGGCCGCCGGGACGAAGTTCCTGGACGCGCACAGCCCGGCCGCCGTCTGCACGCCGACGCGGTACTCGCTGCTCACCGGGCAGTACTCGTTCCGCCACCGGCCGGGGGCGAGCATCCTCTCCGGCGTCGCCCCGCTCGCGATCCCACTCGACCGGATGACGATCCCGAAGCTGATGAAACAGGCCGGGTACGCCACGGGTGTCGTCGGCAAGTGGCACTTGGGGTTGGGCGAGACGGAGCCGGATTACAACGCGGAGATCAAGCCGGGGCCGCGGGAGGTCGGGTTCGACTACTCGTTCCTCATCCCGGCGACCGGCGACCGGACGCCGTGCGTGTACGTCGAGAACGGCCGCGTCGTCGGCCTCGACCCGAACGACCCGATCCGGGTGGACTACAAGCAGAAGGTCGGCACCGAGCCGACTGGGAAAGAGAACCCGGACCTGCTGTTCAACCAGAAGCCGAGCCACGGGCACGACATGACGATCGTGAACGGCATCAGCCGGATCGGGTGGATGACCGGCGGCAAGGCGGCCCGGTGGAAGGACGAGGACATGGCCGACACGATCACCGCGAAGGCGGTGAAGTTCATCGACGAGAACAAGGCGAAGCCGTTCTTCCTCTACTTCGCGACGCACGACGCGCACGTCCCGCGGGTCCCGCACAAGCGGTTCCGCGGCAAGAGCCAGCACGGCCTCCGCGGCGACGCGATTGAGGAACTCGACTGGTGCGTCGGCGAGATCATGAAGAAGCTCGACGAGTTGAAGCTGGCCGACGACACGCTCGTCGTCTTCACCAGCGACAACGGCGGCGTCATGGACGACGGGTACGTGGACGGCACGCAGAACGATATGAGCGGCCACAAGTGCAACGGGGCGCTCCGCGGGTTCAAGGGCGGCAACTACGAGGGCGGCCACCGCGTCCCGTTCCTCGCGCGTTACCCCGGCAAGGTCCCGGCCGGCGCGGAGTCGAAGGCTTTGATCTGCCACGTCGATCTCTTCGCGACGTGCGCCGCGGCCACCGGGCAGAAGTTGGACGCCGACGCCGGGCCGGACAGCTTCGACCAGTGGCCGACGCTGCAAGGGAAGGGGACCGGCCGCACGGAACTGCTGACGCAGGCCGGGAACTTCCAGGCCCACGCGCTGCGGCAAGGGCCGTGGAAGCTGATCGTGCCGGCGGGCAAGATGAAGGGCGGGCCGGAGCTGTACAACCTCGCCGACGACCCGGCGGAGGCGAAGAACGTGGCGGCCGCGAACGCGGACCGGGTGAAGGAGATGACGGCCGCTCTGGAGGCGGTCCGCAAAGGTCTGAAGACGCGACGGGATTGAGCGGGCGGCCGCGGCTCTAGTTGTTTGTGCCTTTGTTCCCTCCCCCCTTGGGGGGGAGGGTTAGGGAGGGGGGTAGCCTCCCTCCCTCCGCGGCGTTCGCGTCCGAGGCGGGTAGCTCGGGGGGGGGGCGGCCCGCCCCCCCCCCCCCCCCCCGGCCCCGCGCCCCCGCCCCACCAACCCCCCGCCCGGGGCGGGGGGGGCG
>NZ_JCABYM010000071.1:0-2872 GCF_059499385.1 Limnoglobus sp.
GGGGGGGGGGGGGGGGGGGGGGCCCCCCCCCCCGCCGCTCCCCGAACCGGAAACGTCCCGCCCCTCGGAGGGAGGCGTTCCCCCACACCCTAACCCTCTCCCCCCGCAAAGCCGGGGGAGAGGGGATAAAACCGAGGCACGACCTTCGCGGGAAGCCCGTTGCCTCCGCGGCCCCGGCGTGCGAAGATGCTCCTAGCGGCCCGCCCGGCCGTCCCGCCTCGGAACCCGCCACGCATGACCGCTCGCTTCCCGACCCTCTTCCTCCTGGCGACCGTTCTCGTCCCGCCGGCCCGCGGGGAGGACGTGAGGCCGTTCCTGGAGGCGCACTGCACCCGCTGCCACGACGCCGACCGGAAGGCCGGGCGGCTGGACTTGACCGCGCTGAAGTTCGACCCGACCGACCGGGCCTGGGTCCGCGTCCACGACCGCGTCGCGGCCGGCGAGATGCCGCCGAAGGCCGCCGACCAGCCGGAGCCGGCCGACCGCGACCGGTTCGTGAAGCAGGTGGCCGACGGGATCACCGCGGCCGAGGCGAAGCGGGTCGCGGCCGAGGGCCGGGCCACGCGGCGGCGGATGAACCGGCAGGAGTACGAGTACGCCGTCCGCGACCTGCTCGCCGCCCCGTGGCTGCCGCTCCGCGAGGCGCTCCCGGAGGACGCCGTCGCGCACGGGTTCAACACCGTCGGCGACGCCCTCGACGTGTCGCACGTCCAGGTCGCCCGCTACCTCCACGCCGCCGAGTTCGCGCTCCACGCGGTGACGATCACGGCCGCCGCGCCGCCGAAGGCCGGGCCGCAGCGGTTCTACGCCCGCGAGCAAGGCTCGTTCACCCGGCGGATGACGTACAGCGCGTTCAACACCGCCCCGGAGCGGGCGACGTACCCGGTGCTGGGGACCGCCGGCCAGCCGGACGTGCGGGCCGGCAAGGCGAAGATGACCGTCGGCGCGGCCGACCCGAAGACGCGAGAACTCGAAGGCGTCGGCCTCGTCCAGGGGGCCTACGAGCCGGTGCAGCCGAAGTTCGACCGGTTCAAGGCCCCAACGGCCGGCCGGTACAAGTTGAAGGTCAACGCCCTGTCCGTGTGGGTCGGGCCGAACGGCGCGAACGCGAACCTGAAGGACCCGGCGAAGCTGTCGCCGAGGTGGTTCATCCCGAACCTCGACGACATCCGCCCCGGCCGGCGGGACGAGCCGGTGACGCTCTACTCGGAACTGCCGCCGAACCAGCTCCGGCGGCTCGGCGCGTTCGACGTGACGCCGGCGGCGAAGGTCCACGAGATGGACGTGTACCTGCTGGAGGGGGAAACGATCCGGCCGGACGCCTCGCGGCTGTTCCGCTCGCGGCCCGGCGACGTGCGGTGGCAGAACCCGCTCGCCGAGCCGGACGGGCAGCCCGGCGTCGTCTACCGGTGGCTCGAAGTCGAAGGGCCGATCCACGACACGTGGCCGCCGCCCGGCCACAAGCTCCTGTTCGGCGACCTGCCGATCAAGGACGGCGAAATCATTTCCGCCGACCCGAAGGCGGATGCCAGGAAGCTGCTCGCCGGGTTCGTGAAGAAGGCGTACCGCCGGCCGGTCGCGAACCGCGAGTTGACGCGGTTCCTGCCGCTCGTCGAGGCGCGGCTGGCCGAGGGCGCATCGTTCCGCGACGCGATGACGGTCGGGTACACGGCCGTCCTCTGCTCGCCGGAGTTCCTCACGCTGCACGCCGAGCCGGGGCCGCTCGACGACCACGCGCTGGCGGCCCGGCTGTCGTTCTTCCTGTGGAACTCCGCCCCGGACGCCGCCCTCCGCGCCGCCGCCGACCGCGGCGAGTTGCGGAAGCCCGACGTGCTGTGGGCGCAGACCCAGCGGCTGCTCGCCGACCCGCGGGCCGGGCGGTTCGTGAACTCGTTCCTCGACTACTGGCTCGACCTGCGGAAGATCAACGACAACTCGCCGGACTCCGGGTTGTACGCCGACTACTACCTCGACGACCTGCTCACCGACTCGGCGGTCGAGGAAACGCGGCTCTACTTCGCCGAGATGCTGCGGGCGAACCTGCCGGCGACGGCGGTGGCGACCTCCGACTTCGCGTTCGTTAACGAGCGGCTGGCGCAGCACTACGGGCTGCCGACGGTGGACGGCGTGCAGCTGCGGAAGGTGGCACTGCCGAAGGGCAGCGTCCGCGGCGGGCTGCTGACGCAGGCGAGCGTGCTGACGGTGACGGCCAACGGCACGACGACCTCGCCGGTCGTCCGCGGGGCGTGGGTGCTGGACCGCGTCCTCGGCACGCCGCCGACCCCGCCGCCGCCGGTCCCGGCCGTCGAGCCGGACCTCCGCGGGGCGACGACGATCCGCGAGCAACTGGCGAAGCACCGCAACCAGGCGAGCTGCGCCGCCTGCCACGCGAAGATCGACCCGCCGGGGTTCGCGCTGGAGGCGTTCGACGTGATGGGCGGGTTCCGCACCAAGTACCGGGCGCTGGCCGAGAAGGCCGACCGCGCCCCCGGCTTCGGCAAGAACGGCCAGCCGTTCTATCACAAGGACGCGCTCCCGGTGGACGCGGCCGGCGAGTTGCCCGGCGGCCGGACGTTCACGGACGTGATCGGGCTGAAGGCCCACCTCGCCGCGGACGACCGGCAACTCGCCCGCAACCTCGTGCGGCAACTGACCGTGTACGCGACCGGCGCGCCGGCGTCGTTCCGCGACCGCGCCGCCGTCGAGGCGATCTTGAACGCCACGAAGCCGACCGGGTATCGCACCGCCGACCTGATCCACGCGCTCGTCCAGAGCGAGCTGTTCCGCCACAAGTAGGCGTGTAGCCGCAGTCCTTTGTCTTGTTCCCTCCCCCCTTGGGGGGGAGGGTTAGGGAGGGGGGTAGCCTTCCTCC
>NZ_JCABYM010000072.1:0-51430 GCF_059499385.1 Limnoglobus sp.
CCCTCCCTAACCCTCCCCCCCAAGGGGGGAGGGAACAAAGCCAAGACCGACCGACCCGCGAGAGTGTCTTTGTTCACGACTTCGCCCCCGGCTCGTCGTCGGACCGGGCCACGGTCATGAACGCCTCCTCCAGGTCGGTCTGCACCTCGCGGAACTGCGTCACCGGCACGCCGGCCGCCACTAGCGCCGCCAGCACGCCGGCCAACTCCTCGTCCGGCTTCGCCGTCCGGAACCGGACCGCGAACTCGGCCGGCGACGCCGTCACGTCCGCGTGCGGCTCGACGTGCGGGCGGATCAACTCGCACGCCCGGTCCAGGTCGCGGTCGTTCGCCACCAGCACCTCCATCGTGCGGAGCTGGCTGAGCTGCCGGCCGATCTCCGCGAGCGTGCCGTAGGCCCGGAGCTTGCCGCGGGTGATGATCGCGCACTTGTCGCAGATGCGGGCCAGCTCCGGCAGGATGTGGCTCGTCACGATCAGCGTCTTGCCGCGGGCCGCGAGGTCGAGCAGGAGCTGCCGCATCTCGATCCGGGCCTGCGGGTCGAGGCCGTTGGCCGGCTCGTCGAGAATCAGCGCGACGGGGTCGTGCAGCAGCGTGCGGGCGATGGCCACCCGCTGCTTCATCCCGTGGCTGAGGCTCTCGACGTACAGGTCCTTGAACTTGCCGGCGCTGGCGACCTCCAGCACCTCGTCGATCCGCTTGCCGCGGTCCCGGCGGCCGATGCCGTAGGCCGCGCCGAAGAAGTCGAGGTACTCGCCGACCCGCATGTTGTCGTAAGAGCCGAACGTGTCCGGCATGTACCCGAGCAGCCGCTTGATCCGGCGGGCGTCCTTCGCGCAGTCGATCCCGGCGACGGTCGCCGTCCCGGACGTGGGCCGGGCGAGGCCGACGAGGATTTTGATGGTGGTGGTCTTGCCCGCGCCGTTCGGCCCGATGAACCCGAGGATTTGGCCGCGGTCCACGGCGATGGACAGGCCGTTGAGGGCGACGAACGAGCCGTACTTCTTCGTCAGCTCCTTCGTCTCGATGACCGGCCCGTCGCTGCCCATAAGGGTTCCCTCAAATGTTGCCAATTCGCGAACGCCGGCTCGCCTCTTGTAGGGCGGGTCAAGGCTTTGCGCCGACCCGCCGTCGCGCCCAGCCCCTCAGCGTTTCTTCAGCGTGTGGTTGCGGTCCCCCGGCGGGTCGGCGCAAAGCCTTGACCCGCCCTACGAAAACTGGCCCGACCGCCCTACCTCCGCGCCGCCGTCGTGCCGACGAACTCGACGCCCAGCGACTCGATCGTCCACACCTCGTCCAGCCGGCCGCCGCCGGCCGCCGCGCCGCCGACCGCGAGCTGGAAGTGCCAGCCGCCGGCGGCGTCCAGCTTCAGCAGCTGCGGGTCGGTCACCTCCAGCACCACCGGCTCCGTCGGCCCGTCCACGACCCGCAGCGGCGTCGGCCTCTCCCCGGCGTACCCGCCGAGCGTCACCTTCCGCGACCCGGCCTTCATTTTTACCGTCACCGTCGCCTTCTCCACCTCAAGCGGGACGACCGACGGCGGGACCTGGAACCGCACCCGCAGGTCGATCGGGTACGCCGACTCCGTCGTCATGCCGATCGCGTTGCCGTCCAGCACCCGGCGGTACGGGACGAACGCCCGCGGGACCAGTACCCGCGTCCCGGCCGGCGGCGGCCGGTACTCGACCGGCACGACCGCCAGCGACGCCCCGACCGTGCGGGCACCCTCGGTCGTCGCGAACGGGACGTGGGCGGCCGTCGTCCACGCGAGCAAATGGTCGCGGTCGCCGAAGTGGTCCGGCGGGGCCGGCGTCAACAATTTGCGGAACACGTCCTGCCGCCGCTGCTGGCGGTCGGACAGGACCGCGCCGGCGACGAACTGGCCGGGCGACAGCGCGTCGGCCGGGCCGACGGCGAACGCCCCGTCGGCCGCGAACCGCACCGCCACCGGGTCGCGGCCGCGGGCGGCGAGGACGGCGTCCGTCGGGTCGCGGAACATCGGGGCCGTGAACGTCCCCCGCAACCCGTCCGGGCCGAACGCCGCGACGGCGGACATCGGCGTCGCCGTCGTGGCGCGGAACGGCCCCTGCCGGACGCCGGCCGGCAGTTGCAGGTTCTCGTACCGCCAGGAGTCGAGGTCGGTCTGCACCCGCGTCCGGGGTTGACCTTCCAGCCCGGCGAAGTCGAAGGCGAGCCGCCCGCCGGCCGGGGCGGCGAGCGTCACCGGGCCGGACGCCGGGTGGTACGTGGCGAACAGCCCGCGGCGGACGACCTCGTCGGTCGCCGGGATGGCCTCGACGATCTCGGCCGTCGCCCCGGTCGGCGGGACGGCGTTGCGGGACGCGCTGCCGAGGCCGACGAGCAGCCCGCCGGCCGCGACCGCCGCCGCCGGGCCGAGCCAGCCGACGAGTTCCGTCCGCCGCGACCGGCGGACGACGAACGACAGGCCGAACAGGGCCAGCACGAACCCGCCGAGCGTCGCCGCCACCGCCCCGCGGCCGGGGACCGCGTACCCGATCTCGTCCATCAGCGGCGGCTGCAGGTCGGCCGGGGCGAACGGGTGCTCGACCGGCTTCATGTCGGCGGACAGCTCCAGCAGGTGGTCCAGCGCGACCGGCAGGTCCGGGATGTCCTTGAACGGCGACGGCGGGTCCCCGCCCCTGGCCCGCGGGTTCGCGGCCGCCGCCCGCGGCCGGTGCCACCCGGTCGGGCCGAGGGCGGTGAACAGCACCTTCCCCCGGCCGAGCCGCTGCGTGAACGCCGCCGGCCACCCGTCCGCGTAAAGGAGGACGCTCTCGTGCCCGGACGCCGCGACCCGGACGAACGGGACCGGCCGCTCGTACTCCCGCAGCCCGGCCTTGTCGCCGGGGTTCGGCCGCGGGTCCTTGCCCAGCCGGGACTGGACCCGGACGCCCGTGAGGCTCGTCCGGCCGACGACGTGCGGGGCGAACTCCTCCCCGAACAGGGCCGCGAGGAAGTCGGGATCGACCTGGTCCAGCATCACCCACAGGTAGCCGCCCTGCTCGACCCACCGGCGGACGGCGGCGCGGGTGAGCGGGTCGGCCTTCAGCCGGTCGTTCGCCAGCACGATCTGGTCGATCCCGTCGTAGGCCTCCGGCGTCGTCGGCAGCCGCGGCTCCCGGACGACGGACACGTGCTCGGACTGGTTCCGGACCGCCCGCAGCACCCGGAGCAGCGTCAGCGCCTCCTGGTCCGGCGTCGGCCGGCGGAACGACGTGAGGTCTTCCTCCGCCGGGTCGTCCACGAACAGGGCGGTGGTGGTCTCCTTCGGCCGGTACAGCACGGCCCGGCCGCGGGTCCGCTCCTCCGTCGCCGGGCGGACGACGACCGGCGTGCCGCCGGTCCGGTCGTACAGGACCATCTGGATTTCGCGGCTGATGCTCGCCCCGGCGGCCGGGGCCGGGCCGATCGTCACCCAGGAGGTCACGGCCGTGTTCGCCGGGACGGAGATGTCCCGCCCGTACCCGGTCTCGGCCGCGCCGGCGTAGCCGACGACGACCCGCGCGTCGCGGGGCGTCGGCCCCGGATTGGCGACGGTGAATGTGAGTTCGCTCCACCGGTCGGAGACGGTGGCCCGCAGCCCGGCCGGGTAGAGGCCGAGCAGCTTCAGCGGCGAGGGGTCCTGGCCGCGGACGGCGGCGGAGGCGAGGGCCGTCACGGCGAGGGCGACGACGAGCCGGCGGGGGTCGGTCATGGTGGCGGTGGCGGCGGTGGCGGCGGGGGGCGCGGCGGGCCGAGCGTGGGTTCAATGTCGGGATCGGCCGGCGGGGAGTCAAGTGAGAGCCTGATGAGGGCGGGCCGCGTTGCCGCCGTTCGGCCGGCGTCGTTCAATACCGGGGCCGCGCCGGACCGGCGCGGTTCCCTCCTTCCTTCACGTTGTGGGTTCCACCATGCTCTCTTGCCATCGTCGCCCGACGGCCGCCCTGCTCGCGGCCGCCCTCGCCCTCACCGCCGTCGGCCAGGACAAGCCGGCCGAGGACGCCGCCGTCCCGCTGCAGCGGAAGGACGACCGGTCCGTGAAGCTGCACGAGGGGTTCGTCGAGCGGGCCAAGAAGGGGAACGTGGACGTGCTGTTCATCGGCGACTCGATCACCCGCGGGTGGGACGGGGCCGGCAAGGCGGTGTGGGCCGAGAAGTTCAAGGCGTGGAACGCGGCGAACTTCGGCATCGGCGGCGACCGGACGCAGCACGTCCTGTGGCGGGTCACCGCGGGGAAGGAACTCGACGGCATCGACCCGAAGGTGATCGTCATGATGATCGGCACGAACAACTTCGCCGCGAACACGCCGGAGCAGATCGCGGACGGGGTGAAGGCGATCCTGGCGGAGTTCAAGAAGCAGAAGCCGAAGGCGAAGGTGCTGTTGCTCGGGGTGTTCCCGCGGAGCGCGAAGCCCGGCAAGCCGCTCGCGGAGGCGGGCGTGAAGGTGGTGGCGAAGGAGGACCTGCACCCGAAGACGGCGGCGGTGAACGCGCTCTTGGCGAAGCTGGCGGACGGGTCGGCGGTGACGTACCTGGACATCGGCGAGAAGTTCCTGGACGAAACCGGTGGGCTGCCGGTCGGGACGATGCCGGACTACCTGCACCTGTCGGAGAAGGGGTACGCGATCTGGGCGGACGCGATCGCGAAGCCGGTCGCGGCGCTGTTGAAGTGAGGGCGGACGCCCCGGCACGGCCGTGCCGGGGCTTTCGTGGTTAGTACAACACCCCTTCACTCACCCCCGCCGGAGACGTTCGCCGTATGGCCGCCACGGTCCACCACCTGCCGCACACCCGCGTCCCCACCATTGCCTTCCCGAACAGCGTCGCCGCGTCCGCGTTCGTCGCCCGCGAGATCGACAAGCTCGTCCGGTCCCGCAACGCCGCCGGCAAGCCGACCGTCCTCGGCCTCGCCACCGGCAGCACGCCCGTCGGCCTGTACCGCGAACTCATCCGCCTCCACAAAGAAGAGAAGCTCGACCTGTCGCGGGTCGTCACGTTCAACCTGGACGAGTACTACCCGATCCCGAAGGAGGACCCGCACAGCTACTTCCGGTGGATGCACGAGACGTTCTTCAACCACGTCAACGTGAAGTGGGAGAACATCCACATCCCGGACGGCACGCTGCGGCCGGAGGAGATTGAGGCGTTCTGCGCCGACTACGAGCAGAAGATCAAGGCGGCCGGCGGCATCGACATCCAAATCCTCGGCATCGGCCGGACCGGGCACATCGGGTTCAACGAACCCGGCAGCCCGCACAACAGCCGCACGCGGATGGTCACGCTCGACAGCATCACCCGCCGCGACGCCGCCCCCGGCTTCTTCGGCGAGGAGAACGTCCCGGCCCAGGCGATCACGATGGGCGTCGCCAGCATCCTGGACGCCCGCCGCATCTTCCTCATGGCGTTCGGCGAGCACAAGGCCCCGGTCGTGTACAAGGCGCTCGAGCAGCCGCCGTCCGAGGCCGTGACCGCGAGCTTCTTGCAGGACCACGCGAACGCCCTGTTCCTCCTCGACACGGCCGCCGCCGCCGAACTGACCGCGATCAAGCGGCCGTGGGAGGTCGGGCCGTGCGACTGGACCCCCGAAACCGTCCGCCGGGCCGTCGTCGGGCTGTCGTTGAGCGTGAAGAAGGGGTTGCAGAAGCTGAACGACGCCGACTTCCGCGACCACCTCTTGTACGAACTGCTCCGCGAGAAGGGGCCGGCCGAGAAGATCGGCGAGCAGGTGTTCCACGACCGGCTCGGCACGATCCAGCACTACCCGGCCGGCAAGGGCGAGAAAAAGTCGATCCTCGTGTTCAGCCCGCACCCGGACGACGACGTGATCAGCATGGGCGGCACGATCATCCGCCTCGTGGAGCAGGGGCACAAGGTCCACATCGCGTACATGACGAGCGGGAACATCGCCGTGTTCGACCACGACGCCCGGCGGTTCGTCGATTTCGTGGACGAGTTCCTGAGCGGGTTCGGCGAGGGCGGGGAGAAGTCGTCGGCCGGGACGGTGAAGGAGCGGGTGTACAAGTTCCTGGACGAGAAGAAGCCGGGCCAGCCGGACTCGCCGGACCTACTGTCGATCAAGGGGATGATCCGCGCGACGGAGGCCCGCGCCGCCGCCCTGGCGTGCGGCATCCCGCCGGACCAGTTGGAGTTCATGAACCTGCGGTTCTACCGGACCGGGACGGTGACGAAGAACCCGATCCAGCCGCAGGACATCGACGACATCATCGGGCTGTTCGAGCGGCTGACGCCGGCGCAGATTTACGTGGCCGGGGAGCTGTCCGACCCGCACGGCACGCACCGGACGTGCGCCGAGGCGATCTACGAGGCCGTCCGCCGGGTGCGGAAGAAACAACAGATGTTCGACGTGTGGCTGTACAAGGGGGCGTGGGAGGAGTGGGAGCCGCACGAGGTCGAGATGGCCGTGCCGCTGTCGCCGGACGTGCTGGAGCGGAAGAAGCAGGCGATTTTCCGCCACCAGTCGCAGAAGGACCAGGCGATGTTCCCCGGCGGGACGGACCGCCGCGAGTTCTGGCAGCGGGCCGAGGACCGCAACCTCGGCACGGCGAAGACGTTCGACGCGCTCGGGCTGCCGGAGTACTACGCGATGGAAGCGTTCGTGAAGTGGGAGGAGTGACCTCGGCCGGCCGCGGCGTCGTTTTGAATTGGTTCCCGCTGACCGAGTACCCAGTACCCAGTACCCGGTACCGAGTACCCAGTACCCGGTACACGGTACGCGGTACGGAACCCATTTTCGTGACGCGCGGCGGGTGAACGGCGACAGAAATTTCCACTTCCGCTGTCGATCCCCCGACGGCCGGTTCGACGTGTTGGTAGACCGGGGCCGGCGGCCTCCCGCCGCCGGCCCGCACCACCCGGAGGACCGTCAATGTCGGCCAAGATCGTTCAGCCCTACCTCTTCTTCGGCGGCCGCTGCGAGGAGGCGCTCGAGTTCTACAAGCACGCCGTCGGCGCGCAGGTCGAGATGGTGATGCGGTTCGACCAAAGCCCGGAGCAGCCGCCGGAGGGGATGTTGCAGCCGGGGTTCGAGAAGAAGGTCATGCACAGCAGCTTCCGCGTCGGCGACACGGTGCTGTTCGGCTCCGACGGGTGCGAGGAGGGGTCCGGCGGGAAGTACCACGGGTTCTCGCTGGCGCTGTCCGTGCCGACGGAGGCGGAGGCCGACCGGGCGTTCGACGCGCTGGCGGCCGGCGGCAAGGTGACGATGCCGCTGGTGAAGACGTTCTGGTCGCCGAAGTACGGCATGCTGACGGACAAGTTCGGGATCGAGTGGATGGTCATGGTCCCCGGCGGCCCGCCGCAGTGACCGCCGCTACCGGGTCAGCCGGTCGAGCGCCTCCTGGTACTTCGCGGCGGTCTTCGCGACCACGTCGGCCGGCAGCTCCGGCGGTGGGCTGGCCTTGTCCCAGCCGGTCGTTTCGAGCCAGTCGCGAAGGAACTGCTTGTCGAACGACGGCGGCGACCCGCCGGGCCGGTACGACTCCTTCGGCCAGAACCGCGAGCTGTCCGGCGTTAGCACCTCGTCGATGAGGATGACCTCGCCGGACGGCAGGCGGCCCCACTCGAATTTCGTGTCCGCGAGGAGGATCCCCCGCGACTCGGCGTGCGCCGCGGCGCGGCGGTAGATGTCGATGGTGCGGGCCTTCAGCTCCTCGGCCGTGTCGCGGCCGACGGCCTTCGCCATCTCGTCGAAACCGATGTTCTCGTCGTGCCCCGTCTCGGCCTTCGTCGCCGGGGTGAAGATCGGTTCGGGGAGCCGGTCCGCTTCCATCAGCCCGGCGGGCAGCGGGATGCCGCAGACCGTGCCGTGCCGCTTGTATTCCTTCCACCCAGACCCGGCGAGGTAGCCGCGGGCCACGCACTCGATGGGGATGACCGTCGTTTTCTTCACAATCATCGTCCGACCGGCCAGGTCGGCTGCGAACGGTCGGAACGCGGCGGGCAGTTGCGAAACATCGTCGCTGAGGAAGTGGTTCGGGACGGCGAGGAAGTCGAGCCAGAACCGGGTCATGGCCGTGAGGATGCGCCCCTTGCCGGGGACGGGCGTGGGCATGACCCAGTCGAACGCGCTGATGCGGTCCGTGGCGACGATGGCGAGCGTGTCGCCGAGGTCGTACACGTCGCGGACCTTGCCCTGCCGCCGGGGCACGCCGGGGATCGAGGATTGGAGCATGGGGAAGTCCCGAAATGACGACGCCCCGCGAGATGCGGGGCGTTCGCCGGGTTCGCGGCCGGGTTACAGCTTGCCCGCTTCCTTGTACATGACGTGCTTCCGCAGCGTCGGGTCGTACTTCCGCAGTTGGATGCGGTCCTTCGTGTTGTTCTTGTTCTTCTCGGTGAAGTAGCAGTGGTTGCTCTCGCTGCTCACGAGCTTGATGATGTGGCGAGCCTCTTTGCCCTTCGCCATGGTCGGCCTCCGATTCAAGGTCTGCCGGGGAACGTTCGCACCCGGATACGAACAGAAAGTATAAGAGTTGAGAACGAAACGTCTATCCCTGTCAGCTCGCGGTCGTTCCCGGAATTGCTTGTAGCCGTCTTACCGCCTCGGTGCCGGCCACCATCACACAGTCTTCGTGGTCCTCTGCGAACAGCCACCGGAATTGTTGATCGACGACGATGTACTCAAATCCGAAGGTGTTCCCCAAAACCGCCAGAACGACTTCCGCCGTGCTCTCGAAGGCAAGAGTTATCGGAGGACCGCCGCCCCAGTTTTCCGTCAATAACCACACGCGGTCGGTCGGTCCGAAAGCCACATCAAGTAAGTACCGCCACCCGCCTTCACGGAAGCACCGAGACTCGGTCGGCAAGGGACAGGATCGCGTCGAATACCACCAACCAACCATCGCCCCGTTCGCCGCGTCACCAAAGGTCGCTTCGACCGCCGAAGCGACTCGCCCTGCCTCCTCGTCCTCGAGCGGCCGAAACCGATCATGCGAGTAGCCAAGTTCGGCCGCGGACGCCACCAGCGTATCGCGGAAGGATTCACGCGACATGGCGCTTAACCTCGTCTAATCCACCAACTCCACGCCCGCCTCGCCGGCCGTCACCTCGCCGATCGGCCACGCCTCGACGCTCAGCGCCTTCAGCTGCTTCACCACGCTGTCCGCGAAGCTCGGCGACACGACCATCACGAACCCGACGCCCATGTTGAACACCCGCTCCATCTCCGCCTGCTCGACGTTGCCGAGCCGTTGCAGCCACGGGAACACCGGCAGCACCGGCCAACTGCCACGCCGAATCCGCACCCGACGGCCCGGCGGCAGGATGCGGCCGACGTTGTCCGGCAGCCCGCCGCCGGTGATGTTGGCGAGGCCGTGGATCACGCCCTTCTTCTTCACCGGGTAGTGCTCCAGCACCGCCCGCACCGGCCGGACGTACAGCCGCGTCGGGGTGAGGAGCACGTCGCCGACGGTCGTGCCGAGGTCCGGGACGTGCGCGTCCACGGTCAGCCCGGCCGCGTCGAACACGGCCTTCCGCACCAGGCTGTACCCGTTCGAGTGGACGCCGCTGGCGGCGAGGCCGATCACCGCGTCGCCGATCTCGATCCGCGACCCGTCGATGATCCCGGCGTGCTCGACGATGCCGGTGCAGAACCCGGCCAGGTCGAACTCGCCGGGCCGGTAGAAGTCCGGCAGGATGGCCGTCTCCCCGCCGACGAGGGCGCAATCGGACTCGGCGCAGCCGTCGGCAATGCCCTTCACGAGCTGCACCGTGCGGGCCGGGTCGTCCGTGTCCATCGCGAGGTAGTCGAGGAACATGAGCGGCTCGCCGCCGGTGCAGATGAGGTCGTTGACGCTCATCGCGACGAGGTCGATGCCGACGGTGTCGAACTTGTTCGCCAGCATGGCGATCTTGAGCTTCGACCCGACGCCGTCGGTGCAGGTGACGAGGACCGGCCGCTTGTACTTGCGGTTGAACAGCCGGCCGAACAGCCCGCCGCCGCCGGGCGGGTCGAGGTCGTAGAGGCTGGCGAAACTCCCGCCCTTGCCGCCGGCCCCCTTGAACGGGGCGCGGATGACGTTCGGCCCCCACGTCCCGGCGATGAGCTTCTGCACGCCGGCCATCGTCTGGGCGTAGGTTTCCAGGTTCAGCCCGGCATCCTGGTAGGTCAGCGACTTCGCCATCGGCACGCTCGGAAGGTGGGGACACCGTGGTTTTATGGAAGGCAGCGCGGGCTTCCCGTGAATTGACATCTGCAGTACGGGTGCGAGTATAGGCTGCACCGAATGCGAGGGAACACCATGAACGAAAACGCCGTGCAATCGCGAACGGACTTGGCATCCTTTGTAACCCATCTGGCAGCGAGCCTGGAAGATAGCCCCACCGCTTGGGAGAATACTTCGCTGCCGTCCTTCCTTGACGCATTCGCCCGCTACTTGCACGACCCCGACGGCTGGTGCCGAAACAACGAGCCGGGGACCGACCCGGAGGTCGCACAGTGGCGGCTGTTCGCCATTGCTCTTGCCGGCGCGGCGGTGTATGAGTGAACACATGCCCAAGCACTACGACGCCACGCTGAAGCAAATCCTTGAGGATTGCGGTCCCGATTGGGGGGCGTGGCTGGCCCCGCTGCTCGGACTGCCGCCGGGGCCACTGATCCCGCTCGATCCAGAAGTTTCGACGGTGCAAGTGGCGGCGGATAAGGTATTCCGGCTGCCGGGGAAGGCGGGCCTCTTGCACCTGGAAGTCCAATCCAGTTGGGACCGCGGCCTGCCCGACCGGGTACTCGAGTACAACATCTACCTCAACCGTTGCTACGGCGGCCCCGTTCATTCCGTGGCGATCCTGCTCCGGCGTGACGCGAACGCCTCTACCATCACCGGGCGGGTGGCCCGAAACCGACACGACGGCCAGACCTTCTTGACCTTTGACTACGAGGTGGTCCGCGTCTGGGATTTGAGGGCGGACGACCTATTGAACGGCGGCTTGGGTACGGTCCCGCTCGGCCTACTTACCGACGAAGCCCGCATGCGACTGCCGGAACTCGTCGGGCGATTGACGGATCGCGCGAGTCGCGAGATACCGGAGCCTCAAGCCCGTGCCCGCTTCCTCGCCGGCAGTTCCATTTTGATGGGGTTGCGGTATGATGCAGAGTTAATCAAGTCGCTCTTTTCGGGGGTGCAGGAGATGGAAGAATCCTCGGTCTACCAGGCACTCATTCGTAGGGGTCAAGAGGTGGGTCAGGTGGAAGGCTTGAAGGTGTCACTTATGGACCTGCTCGAAGAGAAGTTCGGCCCGATGTCGCCCGAACTCCGCGCTCGCATTTTGCTGTCCCGTGACACCGCGAAACTCCAAGCTGCCATTCGTCAAGTTCTGACAATTACTTCCCCCGCGGAACTGGTACTATAGGGGTCACCCGCACGCCTCCCCGGAACGGACACCGCCGCCGATGGCCGACAAGACGACCTGGACGATCAAGGCCCTGCTCGCCTGGACGGCCGACCACTTCGCCAAGAAGGGCCTCGACTCCCCCCGGCTCGACGCGGAACTGCTCCTCGCCCACGTCCTCGGCTGCAAGCGGATCGACCTCATCGTCCGGTACGACGAGCAGCCCAACGACGGCGAGCGGGCCGCGTTCCGGCAGCTCGTCCAGAAGCGGCTCGACCGTTGCCCGACCGCCTACCTCGTCGGCGTCCGCGAGTTCTACCTGCTGCCGTTCGAGGTCACGTCGGCCGTGCTCATCCCGCGGCCGGACACGGAAACACTCGTCGATGCCGCGATCGAGTTCCTGAAGAAGCGGCCGACGCCGACGGCCCTCGACGTGGGGACCGGCAGCGGGTGCGTGGCCGTCAGCGTCGCGGCCGGGGTGAAGACCGCCGCCGTCACCGCCGTGGACGTGTCGCCGGACGCCGTCGCGGTCGCCGGGCGGAACGCGAAGCGGAACAACGTCGCGGACCGGGTGCGGTTGCTCACCGGCAACCTGTTCGCCCCGCTGCAACCGGGGACGACGTTCGACCTGATCGTCAGCAACCCGCCCTACATCCCGCCGTCGGAAATCGAAACGCTGATGCCGGAAGTGCGGGACCACGAACCCCGCGTCGCGCTCGACGGCGGCACGGACGGCCTCGCGTTCTACCGCCGGCTGACGGCCGAGGCGAAGGCGTGGCTGAAGCCGGGCGGGGCGCTCATGGTCGAGATCGGCCACACGCAGGGGGATGCAGTGACGGCGCTGTTTCAGGCGGCGGACTTCACGTCGAAGGTGCGGAAGGACCGGGCCGGGCGGCCGCGGGTCGTCGTCGGGACGTGTGAATGAAAAACGGCGACGGTCCACGACCGTCGCCGCCTGTTGGTTCAACTCTCGAGATCAGCCACCGGGGGCCGCGACGGGCTTGGCGTGGACCTGTGCGAGCTGCTGTTGTTGGTGCAGCGGGAGCAGTTCCTGGCGGTAGATCGGCACGTCCCGCGGGGCCTCGATGCCGAGGCGAATCTTGCCCCGGTCGATGTCTACGACCGTGATGCAGATATTTTCCCCGATGTAGATTTTTTCCCCGAGTTTCCGGCTGAGGACCAGCATGGCACCCTCCTGTAGTTCTTCCGTGGTGTCCCGTTATGTGAGCAAACTTACGTCATAAACGAGGCGAGGCAGTGAATCCGGGTAGGGAAATGTGCCGACCGACCGGGGGGAATCCTGTCACCAGCGTTAATTTACGCGCAGGTCGCACGACACGCCGGCTCTGAAGGCACAATGATACGCTACCATAGACGCCGCCTTGCGCAAGAGGTAAGGCGGACCGGACGGAATGGAACCGGCCAATCTTCACGCGACCGCAACAACCCGCACGACCGGTAGAACCCGGCGTCATTTCTTCATCGGGAACTTTGGCAGGTCCACTTTCTTCACCGACTGTAGGTAGTCGAGAACCTTCGCCGCGTCCTTGCCGCCGGCGTTCGCGTGCCAGTGCAGGTTGAACCCGTGCGGCCCCTTCGCGTCGATCAGCTTCGGCTGGAGCGCGAGCAGCGCCTTCACCACGTCCAGTTGCCCGAGCATCGCGGCCGCGAACAGGTCCACCCGCGCCCCGCTCTCGATGAGGAACAGCGCGATCTCGCGGTTCCCCATGTGCGACGCGCCGCCGAGGGCCGTCTCCCAGTCGCCGCCGCCCCAGTCCATCGCGGCGTTCAGCACGGCCGGCTCCTTCGCCAGCAGCTTCTTCGTCATCGCGAGGTCGCTGTGGGCGAAGACGACGAAGTCCTGCACGAGCAGCCGGTTGACCTGCGGCTTCTTCCACGACGGCTTGAACGTCGGGGCCGTGTAGTCCCGCTCGAACGCGGCCTCGGTCGGTCCCTTCGCCGGCTCCGGTTTCTTGTCGTCGGCCATGACGGCCCCCGTGAGAAGGACGCCCGCGCCGAGCGCGGCGGGGAGTTGACGGCGGTTGAAGTGATTCATGGTGATTCGCCGTTCGTCACTCGTAAAGGTTGTTCGAGCCACATCTGGTACATCGCCAGTAGCTGTTGCCGAACAAGGCAATGACCAGCCAAACCACGCCCCAGAAACACGTAAACAGTGTCACCACAGCGTGGATCAAGTGGTTGGGGACTTGGCGTCGAATGAGAACCTGTCGCTTACACCGGCCACAATATGCACTGTCTTCTTCTGAAGGCATGACTGGCCCCCGAGACACCACCCATTCCGCCTAACACATCTTACTCGTCACGCCAGGATGTCCTGGATCACCCGGCCCGTCGGCACGAGCACCTGCGGGCGGCCGACGCGGTCGGTCAGTGTCGTCTCCAGGTCGTAGCCGAGCAGGTGGTACACCGTCGCCAGCACGTCCTTCGGCGAGATCGGGTAATCGACCACCGTGCCGCCGATCTTGTCCGTCTTCCCGACGACGCGGCCGCGGGCCGTGCCGCCGCCGGCGAACAGCGCCGTGTACGCCTGCGCCCAGTGGTCGCGGCCGCCGCCCTTCGCCTTGTTGATCTGCGGCGTCCGGCCGTGCTCGCTCAGAACGATCACCAGCGTGTCGTCCAGCATCCCCCGCGCGTGCAGGTCGGCGATCAGCCCGGCGTACCCGCGGTCGAAGCCGGGCATTAGCTCGTCCTTCATCCGCGGGTAGTGCTCCCAGTGAGTGTCCCACCCGGACCCGGCGAGGCCGAACTCGTCCCAGAACACGGTCACGAACCGCGACCCGGCCTCCACCAGCCGCCGGGCCGCGAGGCACGACTGGCCGAACAGCGAGTGGCCGTAGGCGTCCCGCGTCGCCGGCGTCTCCCGCCGCACGTCGAGGGCGCGGCGAATCTTCTCGCTGCCGATCATGCCGTAGGCCGACTCGCGGAACGGGTCGCGGGTGTCGATCTTGTCCCGCACCCGCCGGGCGTCGTCGAGCTGCTCCAACAGCGACTTCCGCGTGTTCAGCCGGTCCACGGTCACGTCGGCCGGGAGCGTCGTCCCGTCGCCGAGGGTGAAGTACGCGTCCGGGTCGATGCCGACGTAGGGCTCGTCGAACTCGACGGTGCTGGTCGTCAGCGTCTTCGTGATCTTCCGGTTCGCCTTGCCGTGGAACTGGGTGAAGTGCGGCCGGTACTCGTTGCCGAGGAACGCCGGGTACGGGCCGGCCCGCGCCACCTCGCCGGTCCGCTGGCTGCTCATCGGCCACGGCAGGAACACGTTGTCCGGCACCGGCTTCTTGCCGCGGCCGTGCTGCTTCTCCAGGTACGCGACGACCGACCCGATGTACGGCCAGTGCTTCTGGTCGTGCGGGTTGAGTTCCATCTGCACGTCGATGTCCGGCACGCTGGTGGTCGCGTAGGCGACGCCGTGGATCGGCTGGTTGTGCGTCAGCGACCGGGCGACGGTGACGTGGTGCATCACCTTCGCGGTGTTCGGCAGCAGCTCGCACACCTGGCAGCCGGGCAGGCTGGACGCGATCGACCCGAGTTCCCCGCGGATCTCGACCGGGGCGTCCGGCTTCTGGTCGGCGAACTCGAGCTGGCTGGGCGACCCGTAGAGGAACAGGAGGATGCACGACTTGGCCTTGCCGAAGTGCGCGTCCTTCTTGGCCGGCGTGGGCGTGGCGGCGCGGAGGTAGTCGGTGAGCGTCAGCCCGAACAGGCTGAGGCCGCCGGCCCAGAGCATGTCGCGGCGGGTGACGCCGGAGCAGAGCGTTTTCTCGGACCCCAGTACACGGAGCATGAACCGCTCCTCGGCAGGCGGGAAACGTGCGGGCAGAGGCAGGTGCTACTATGATGCGCCGCGGCGCGGAAACGTGCAACGGAAATCGGCGGGGCGGTAAGGTGACGAACAGAGATCGCTCGGGTGGACGTCGCGTAGGCGTTAGCAAATTGACGGCGATGTGACGACCAGGAGCCGAACACAGGCGCAGGTCGATCCAACTTGATCTGACGAAGCCCAGGCCTTTTTTCTTGACACGCTCAAGCGGCCGTATACTTTGTACTGCAAAGTTACAAGGAGGCGGTTCATGTTTACAGACATTCTGCTGGCAACCCTGCTCTGCGTGGCCCAACCGCAGACCCCGCCGGACACGGCCAAACTCGACCAATTTTTCGCCCGGCTGGCCGAGAAGGGCAAGGCGATGGGCAGCCTGACCGTCGTGAAAGACGGGAAGGTGGTCTACGCCCGCGTCATCGGCTACGGCCGGATCGATGGGACCGCGAAGGACCCGCTGACCGCGGCGAGCCGGTTCCGGATCGGGTCGATCACCAAGACGTTCACCGCCGCGATGGTCCTCCAGCTCGTCGACGAGGGGAAACTGAAGCTGACCGACACCCTCGACCAGTTCTGCCCGCAAGTCCCGAACGCCCGGACGATCACCGTCGCCCACCTCCTGGCCCACCGCAGCGGCGTCCCGAACGTCCAACGGGACGGGCCGAACGCGAACACACTCCCCTTGGGCCGGGACGAGATGCTCGCCCTCATCGCCAAGGGCAAGCCCGACTTCGAGCCGGACGCCAAGTTCCGCTACAGCAACTCCGGCTACCAACTCCTTGGGCTGATCATCGAGAGGGTGACCGGCAAGCCTTACGGGGAAGCCCTCCGGGACCGGATCACGTCGAAGGTCGGGCTGAAGGACACGTACCTGGCGACCGGGGCCATCGACGGGAAGAAGAACGAGGCCTTGACGTACATGCGGCTCGGCAAAGACTGGAAGCCGGTCCCGGAAACCCACCCGAGCGTCCTCTTCAGCGGCGGCGGCGTGGTGTCCACGCCGGGCGACCTGGCCGCGTTCGCCCAGGCGCTCTTCGACGGAAAGGTCGTCTCGAAGGAGAGCCTCGACCGGATGAGGACCATCCGGGACGGGGACGAGATGGGGTTGGGGATGGAACGGTACAAGTTCGCCGGGAAGACGTTCTACGGGCACGCCGGCGGGGCCGACAACTACGGGGCGTGGCTGGCGTACCTGCCGGAGGAAAGGCTGGCGGTCGCGTACACCACGAACGCGAAGGTGTACCCGGTGGAGAACATCGTCCGCGGCGTCATCGACGTCTACTACGGGAAGCCGTTCACCGTCCCCGCCCTGGAGTCGGTTGCCGTTGCCCCGGAGGTGCTGGACAAGTACGTCGGCGAGTACACGAATCCGGACGCGGCGGCGAAGCTCACGATCACCCGGGACGGCGGGACGCTGTTCTTCAAGCCGCCCGGTGCGGGTTCCGCCGTCCCGCTGGAGGCGACGGCCGAGACCAAGTTCCAGATCGAAGGGGTGGTGGTCATCGAGTTCGACGTGGCGAAGGGCCGGATGACGGTCAAGCGGCGGGGCGGGGAGCGGGTGTTCACGAAGGAGAAGTGATCGTACCGAGGATGGACCATGAGCGACGCAATCCACATCCGCCGGGCGACGCCGGCCGACCGGGACGACCTCCTGGATATCTGGCTGCGGGCCGTCCGCGCGACCCACGGGTTCGTGTCCGCCGACGACGTCCGCGACATGACGCCGCAGGTGCGAGACTACCTCGCGGCCGACGCCACCGAGTTCTGGGTCGTGGCCGACGACAACGGCACGGCCGTCGGGTTCATGGGGATGGCCGGGAGCAACATGGAGTCGCTGTTCCTCGCCCCGGAGTGGCAGCGCCGCGGGGTCGGGCGGCGGCTGGTCCGGCACGCCCAGGCGATGCACCGCGAGCTGACGGTCGAGGTCAACGAGCAGAACCCGGCGGGCCGCGCCTTCTACGAGGCGTGCGGGTTCGTCGTGGAAGGCCGGTCGGAGGTGGACGGCCAGGGCCGGCCGTACCCGCTGTTGCACCTGCGGTGGGTGTCATCGTAACGGCGAACGGCACGGCGTGAGCGTGCCGGTGGAGCGCTCCACCGGCACGCTCACGCCGTGCCGTTCGCCGTGGTTACGCCGCGCGGCGCACGGTTCGCGATTCCGCGAACGCCGCGAGCCGCTCGACCACCCGCCGCTGCTGCTCGGCCGTGATCTCCGGGAACATCGGCAGCGACAGCACCGCCCGCGACGCCTCCTCGCTCACCGGGAACTCGCCCTCGCGGTGGCCGAGGTGGCGGACGCACTCCTGCCGGTGCAGCGGCAGCGGGTAGTACACGTCGCACCCGATGGCGTTGTCCTTCAGGAATTTCATCAGGTCGTCCCGGTCCTTCGCCGCGACGCGGATCGTGTACTGGTTGAACGTGTGCGTCCGGTCCGGCTTCGATACCGGGCGGCGCAGGAACCCGGTGAGGCCGTGGCTGTCGAGCATCGCGTCGTACCGCGCCGCGGCGGCCCGGCGGCCGGCGATCCACGTATCGACGTGCCGCAACTTCACCCGCAGGATGGCGGCGTGCAGCGTGTCCAGCCGGGCGTTCCAGCCGACGTACTTGTGGAAGTACTTCACCTCGCTGCCGTGGTTGCGGTACGCGAGCAGTTTCTTCGCGAGGCGGTCGTCGTTCGTCGTCACCATTCCGGCGTCGCCGAGCGTGCCGAGGTTCTTGCTCGGGTAGAAGCTGAAGCAGTTGACCGCGCCGAAGCTGCCGCACTTCTTGCCGCGGTAGCTCGCGCCGAACGACTGGGCCGCGTCCTCGATGACGTGCAGCCCGTGCTTGGCCGCAACAACTTCAATCGCCGTCATGTCCGCGCACTGGCCGAACAGGTGGACCGGGATGACCGCCCGCGTCCGGGCGGTGACCTTCTTCTCGATCTCGGCCGGGTCGATGTTGAACGTGTCCGGCTGCACGTCGGCGAACACCGGCGTCGCCCCGCACCGCAGCACGGAGCCGAGGGTGGCGAAGAACGTGAACGGCGGGATGATGACCTCGTCGCCGGGGCCGACGTCGAGGGCCGCGAGCGCGAGCAGGATGGCGTCCGTGCCGTTGGCGCAGCCGACGGCGTGCTTCGCGCCGCAGTACGCGGCGGCTTCCTGCTCGAACGCGGCCACGTCCGGGCCGTTGATCGCCAGCCCGGACGCGAGGACCCGCAGCACGGCGGCGTCGGTTTCTTGCTGGAGGGCGCGGTACTGGGCGTTCACGTCGCACAGCGGGACGGGCGCGGGCCGGTCGGACATCGTGGGAATCCTTCCCCGTGGGTGGCTGTTTCGGATCGCGTTTCGGTGCTGGGGATTACGCGGAAGTGGGGGAACGTGTCAAGCCGGGTTCGGCGATAGTAATAGGCACACTCCGTGTGCCGTCTCCTGCCGGCCGCGGAGACCTGCCGGAACTCACCGCGGCGCACAGCAGACGGCACACGGAGTGTGTCTACTACTTTGCCAGCGCCTCCCACGCCGTCTCCCGCTCGGCGTGCAGTTCCGTCAGCCGCGTCCACGCTTCCTCCGTCGGCGCGGCCAGCCATTCGGCCTGCGCCGCGGCCAGCTCGCGGGTCAGGTCCACCAGCCGGGCCAACTCCTCGTCCGAGTACCGGCCCCGCAGCGCCTCCAGGAACTGCGCGGCCATCCGCCCGTGCAGCTCGGCGAGCTGCCGCAACAGCGGCCGCGGCATCGGCGTCGCCGCCAGCTCGCCGGAGTCCGGGGCCAGCAGCGCGATCTCCCCCTCGCTCAGCGGCCCGACGCCGGCCGGGCGGTGGATCTGGTCCGTCGGCTCGTCCGCGGTCCAGTCGGCCGGTTCCGGCTCCCCCCGGCCCGGCGGCGGCAGCTCCACGTCGAAGTCCGTCTTCGGCGTCGTTCGGCGGGCCTCCAGCTCCGCGATCTCGCCCGGCGACAGGTCGAACCCCTTCGGCCGCCGCGCCGTCTGCGTCGAGCTGCTCTGGTCCGGAACCCGCGGCACGGCCCGCGGCACGTCGTCGAACGACACCAGGCCGTCGTCGTCCATCGGGTTCGGGTACGTGCAACTCATCACGAACCGGCCGACGGTCAGCTCGTCCGCTTCCCCGAGGCGGGCGAACCGCGTGGGCGTGCCGTTCACCAAAATCCGCGTGTGGCCGGTGAGATCGACGACCCACAGGCCGTCCGGCGTGTGCAACAGGTAGCAGTGCCGCGGGGCCACGTCCGGGCCGCCGAGGTGAATCTTGCACTCCGGCGCGGACCCCACGAGCGTCAGCACGCGGTTCACCGGCCATCGTGTGCGGTCGGCCTGCCCGGTGCGGAACTCGACGGCCACCGGCGGCAGCCCGGCCGGCACGTCCGGCCCGGCCACGAGCGGGTGGAACGTCGCGCCGAACGGCGCGGGGTGCGGCGACACCGGCTGCGTCAACCGCAGCGCGAACGGGCCGACGGCGATCGGCTCCCGCGGGAACATCCACCCGTAGGGGTGGCGGCCGTGGTGCCACCGGACGCCGGCCCGCGTGCCGAGGTCGCCGACGAACACCTGCCCGCCGATGACTTGCAGGAACGCCGCCTGCGGTTCGATCTCGTCCGAGCTGAGCGCGATGTCGCACGCCGAATCGCGGCCGACGAGCGCGAACGGCTGCTGGAGGACGCCGGTGGCCGCGACCGTCCCGTCGAGGTACTCGACGGCGACTTCTAACGGGGCGAACGCCCCGCAGCTCGTCGCGAACCGGGCCAGCGCGGTGGGGTTCAACGGGCGTCCTCGGACTTCCGGGTGAGGCGAAACTATCAACTATAGAGCAAACCGGCGAACGAGGGGAAGAAGCGCCACCGCGCACGATTCGCTCTTCCGTCCTATGATTGCTGACTCGCTTCCCTGGCGCATCGTCGGCCGAAAATTCGGCCCGGCGCGAAACCGCGGACCGAGAATCGCCCGGACCTCACCCCGCCTCGCACGGCCGCCCGTCCGGTTATAACGATTTTGCTATCCTGACACGACACCGCCCGCTCCCCGAACCGTGACGTGCCCGTGGACCCGCAACCGCTCGCCGATGTCGTTCGCTCCCGGCCGTGGCGGCTCGTCGTCGTCGTCCTGCTCGTCGGCGTCGGGTTCGCGTTCCACAACGCCATCCCGGACATGGTCCGCGTCTGGTTCACCCAGGCCGACTACTCGCACGGCGTCCTCGTGCCGGTCGTCGCCGGCTACCTGCTCTACCAGCGCCGCCGCCGGTTCCCGCCGCTCGTCGAGTGGCCGGAGCCGCTCGGCCTCGTCCCGCTCCTCGCCGGCCTCGCGATCTCCGTCGCGGCCGGGACGTTCAACATCGCGAAGGAGTTCGGCCAGGGGGTCGGCCTCATCCTCGCGCTCACCGGCGTCGTGCTGATCGTCCTCGGCCGGCCGGGGCTGCGGTGGGCGTGGCCGGGCCTCGCGTTCCTCGTGTTCATGGTGAAGCTGCCGGACCGTATTGAAATTTTGTTCACGTTCAAGCTCCGGCAGATCGCGACGCAGTCGAGCAACTTCGTCCTGCAAACCCTCGGCTACCCGTCCTACGTGGCCGGGCCGAGCGGGACGGTCATCACCGTCGGCGACGTGCGGCTCGGCGTCGAGTGGGCCTGCTCCGGCCTGAGCATGGTGCTGACGTTCGTGGCGATGGGGGCGGCGTTCGCGCTGCTCATGCGGCACCGGCCGCTGGGCGACCGGGTGTTCGTGTTCGCCAGCTCCATCCCCATCGCCATCCTGTCGAACACGATCCGGATCGTCGCGACGGCGATCGTGTACGTCGCGGCGGACAACAAGGACAACGTCTGGAAGTGGATCGGGGACAAGATCGTCCACGACCTCGCCGGGTGGCTGATGATGCCGCTAGCGCTCGGGTTCCTGTGGCTGGTGCTGAAGGCGATCGACTGGCTGTACGTCGTGCCGCCGCCGCCGGAGCGGGACGAGGTGCTGAAGGTGGCGACGGCCGCCGCGGCCGCGAGCTGGGTCGTGCCGGAGCGGGCCGACGCGGACGACCCGGACCTGGCCCCGAAGAAGCCGCCCACGCCCGGAGTGCCGTCGTGAACTCGGACCGGATGGCGCGGGAGTTCCCCTGGGTGCAGCGGTCGGCGGACAAGTTCCTGCCCCGCCGCGTGTTCGGCTGGCTGGCGCTCGGCGTGGCCGTGTTCACCGCCTACGGCAGCTTCGTCCCGTTCGACTTCCACGCCCGCGACCTCCGGGAGTCCGTCGGCGCGTTCCGGTGGGCGGTCGAGAACCGCGCCGGGATTCAGTCCCGGTCGGACGTGACGGCGAACTTCGTCCTCGGCCTGCCGCTCGGCCTGTTCCTCTTCGCGTGGCGGCTGCTCGACCGCGAGCCGCGGGTCCGCACGTTCGTCGGCCACTTCGTCTTCTGGTGGCCGTGGTGCGTGGCGTTGGCCGTGGCCGTCGAGTACGGGCAGCTCTTCTTCCCCGGCCGGACCACGTCCGGGTCGGACATCCTCGCGCAGGCCGCGGGGTCTGCGGTCGGGATGCTCCTGTACGCCGCCGTCGGCCAGCGGGCGGTGGACCACCTGCGGAACCTCTTCGACCGGGACGGCTACCGGTCCCCGGCGGTCGGGCTGCTCGTGCTGTACGTCGCGGCCCTGGCGCTCGCGCAGCTGCTGCCGTTGGACATCTCGGCCAGCCCGGCGTCGTGGGTCCGCAAGTTCAAGGACGGGCAGGTCACGATCGGCCCGTTCTCGGAACTCGACGCGAACCCGGCCGTCCCGGCGTGGCGGAAGGGCCAGGCGTGGCTGGAACTCGCGGCCGTGTACCTGCCGGTCGGGCTGATCCTGGGGTTCGTGCCGTTCGCGATCCCGGTCCGGCCGGAGGGCGGGCCGGCGTGGCCGGCGGCCGTGCGGGCCGGCCGGCGGGTCCTCGGCTTCGGCCTGCTGTTGGCGTTCGCGCTCGAAGCGGGGCAGTTGCTCGTGATGTCCCGGTCGCCGAGTACGACCGACGTGCTGCTCGGCGGCGGGGCGGTGCTGCTCGGCTGGCTGCTGGCCGGCGGCATGGGCGTGCGGGCCGCCGGCGGGGGCATCGACGTGGAGGCGGCGCTGATCCTCGGCCAGGCGTGGCTGCTCTGGCTGGCCGTGGCCGCGTGGCTGCCGTTCGAGTTCGACAACACGATCGCCGACGGCCGGCTGACGCGGATGAACTGGGTCCCGTTCGCGCACACGCAGGAGAAGGTCAGTTACATGGGCGCGCTGGAAGAAGCGGTCATGCGGATGCTCGCCTTCCTGCCGTTCGGCGTGGTGGTGGCCGCGTGCGGCCCGGCGACGGCGGCGAACCGCCGGTCCCGCATCGTGGCCGGCGGGCTGCTCGCGGCGGCGCTGGCGGCGGTCGTGGAGGCGGGGCAGTTGTTCATCCCGGAGCGGGTGGCGGCCCCGACGGACGTGCTGTACGCGGCCGTCGGCGGCGCGGTCGGGGCGGCGGGCACGTCGTACCTCCGCCGCCGGCTGGCGGCCGACGTGCCGTCGGTCGGGCTGGAGACGACGCCCCCGCCGGCGAACCCGCTGGACCTAGACGACCCGCTGAAGCTGGGGCTGGGGTAGAAACAAGGCGAGCGTCGTGGGGGGGGGGGGGGGGGGGTGGGGGGGGGGGGGGGGGGGGGGGGGGGCGGGGGGCGGCGGGGCCGCCCCCCCCCCCCCCCCCCCCCCCCCCCCCCCCCCCCGCTCGCCGATGCGTGTTTCGGAGGTTTCGCCCGTGCGGTTGTTGTTCGTCAAAGAGCGGATGGCGTGGCCGCGGGCCAGCGGGCACGACGTTCACACGTTCTACCTCATGCAGGCGATGGCCCACCTCGGCCACGCCGTCGCCCTCGCCACCGTCAAGCCGGCCCCGGCCGAGGCGCTCGCCGGCGGCGGCCTCGACGCCGAGTATTGCTTCGACGACCAGTCCCCGCCGACGCCGGACGAGGGCGCGTTCCCGATTACCCTCACGAAATCGCAGGAGAAGTTCCGCAACTACTGGGGCGTGGACCCGGCCCGCGTCCGGTGGACGGCCGCCGCCGCGGCCGACTTCCGGGCGGACGCCGTCGTCGTTTCCGGGCTGGCGATGCTGCCGTACCTCGGGGCGCTGCCGGCGGACACGGCGAAGGTCTGGTACGCGGCCGACGAGTGGGTGTGGCACCACCTGTCGCAGGTCCGCCCCCTCCGCAAATCGACGTGGGCGGAGGTCAAGCCGGCCGTCGTGAAGGGCTTCTACCAGCGGGCGTACCGGAAGTTGCTCGACCGCGTGTGGGTCGTGTCGGCCGCCGACGCGCGGGCCTTCCGGTGGTTCAACGGCGTCCGCCAGACGGACGTGATCCCGAACGGCGTGGACGCGGTGCTTTACTCGCCGGGCGACGAGGACCAGATGCCGAACTCGTGCGTCTTCTGGGGCCGGCTCGACTTCGGGCCGAACATCCAAGCCGTCGAGTGGTTCGTCAAGAACGTGTGGCCGCGGGTGCGGGGGGCCGTGCCGGACGCGACATTCCAACTCTACGGCTTCCAGCCGACGCCGGCGATGCGCGCAGTGGCCGGGCGGGACGGCATCGAGCTGGGCATCGACCTGCCGGACATCCGGGCGGCGGTGCGGTCGCGACAGGTGGTGGTGCTGCCGTTCGTCAGCGGCGGCGGGATCAAGAACAAGCTGCTCGAAGCGGCGGCGATGGGGATGCCGGTGCTGGCGTCGCCGCGGGTGGTGGCCGGGCTGAACGGCTCCCCGCCGCTGGCCGTCGCGCGCTCGCCGGGCGAGTGGGCGGAGAAGCTGGTTTCGCTCTGGCGGGACGCGGCGGCGCGACAGCACCTCGGCCGCGAGGCGCGGGCGTGGGTGACGGAGCACCACACGTGGACGGCGGCCGCGAAGGTCGCGCTGGCGGGGTTGGAAACGTGCGTCGCCCACGAACCGGCGAGCGTCGGGGCGTAAGCGTGAGCGGCGACGGGATGCCACGTCTTGTGGAACCCTGAGCGGAAGCGACGGGGTGGAGGCGCTCCACCCCGTCGCTTCCGCTCAGGGTTCCACAAAACAAGTCGATGCGACGAGAAATGTTCCCTGCGAGTGATTTGATTTCGCCATGAAGCAATACCTGTTCCTCATCGCCCTCATCGCGTTCGGGTCGTTCGCGTCCCTGTGGTGGACGCCGTACGCCGGCGTCGCCCTGTACTACCTGTTCGCCATCCTCCGGCCGCAGTACCTGTGGGAGTGGCAGCTGCTCGACATGCCGGTCCGGCTGCCGTGGTCGTTCATCGTCGCGTCGGCCGCCATCGGCGGCTACCTCCTCTGGTCCGCCGGCATCCTGTCTTACGGCCGCCGCGAGAGTTCCCTCATGCGGTACCGGCCGAAGTTCACCGTCGCCCACTGGCTCATGATGCTGTTCGCGTTCTGGGTGTCGATGAGCCACCTGACGGCGAAGAACCCGGCCCTCGGCGAACTCTGGTACGGCGAGTACCTGAAGATCTTCGGCATGTACTACCTCGCGTCCCGCGTCGTCCGGACGCCGACGCAGGTGTGGGGGCTGTACATGCTCATCATCGTCGCCATCGGGTACATCTCGATCGAGATGAACCACATCTATATCAGCACCGGGAAGCTCATCCTCGCGAAGCGGGGGTTCGCCGGCCTCGACAACAACGGGGCGGCGCTGATGCTCTGCCTCGGCGTGCCGCTGTGCTACTTCGCCTGGGAGTTCACGCAGAAGTGGTACAAGTGGCTGTTCCTGCTGCTGATCCCGGTCATCATGCACGCCGTCCTCAGCACGTACAGCCGCGGGGCGATGATCTCGATGGTCATGGCCGCCCCGTTCCTCATGCTGTTCTCCCGGCGGCGGAAGTTCCTGCTCGTCGTCTACCTCGTCATCGGGGCAATGATCCCGTTCATGGCCGGGAAGGAGATTCAGGACCGGTTCTTCAGCATTCAAGAACGCGAGATGGACGACAGCTACCGCAGCCGGATGACGAGCTGGCGGATCGCCATCGAGATCGCGCTCGAGTACCCGATCTTCGGCGTCGGCGTGCGGAACTCCGGGGCCGAGATGTTCCACCGCGGGGCGGACATGGAGGGCCGGACGATCCACTCGCAGTACTTCCAGATCGCCGCCGACAGCGGGCTGTGCGCGATGGTCATCTACCTGGGCGTGCTGGCCGCGACCGCGTACTGCATCGTGCGGGCGTCCGTGCGGCTGTGGAACCGGACCGACTTCGAGTCGATGCGCGCCCGCGCCATGCTCGGCGGCGTCACGTGCTCGCTCATCTCGTTCTGCATCGGGGCGCTCGCGCTGTCGCTGGAGGTGTTCGAGGTGTCGTACCTGCTCTTGTTCCTCGGGGCGCAGGTGTGGGCGCTGTTGAACGCGACCGACACGCTGCGGCCGGCCCCGATGGCCGGTGCGCGGTGGTCGCCGGCCGTCCCCGTCCCGGTCACGCGGACCCGCGCGGCGGTCCCGCCGTCCCGGCCCGGCCCGCCGCCACAGCCGGCCCGCGCCTGATGGCCGCGCCGCTGCCGCCGCCGAAGGCCCGCGTCCCGCTCGTGATGGCGGAGCTGGACCGGCTCTACCCGCAGGCGAAGACGGAGCTCGACTTCCGCACGCCGCTGCAGCTCATGGTCGCGGTCATGCTGTCCGCGCAGTGCACGGACAAGAGGGTCAACCTCGTCACGCCGGCGCTGTTCGCCCGCTTCCCCACGGCCGCCGACTTCGCGACCGCCGACCGCGCCGAGTTGGAAAACTACGTCCGCACGACCGGCTTCTTCCGGAACAAGGCGAAGAACATCCAGGCCGCCTGTCGCGTGCTCGTCGAGAAGTTCGGCGGCGAGGTCCCGCGGACGCTGGAAGAGTTGCTGGAACTCCCCGGCCTCGGCCGGAAGTCCGCGAACTGCGTCCTCGGCGACGCGTTCGACACGCCGGGCATCACGGTGGACACGCACGTCGGCCGCCTCTCCCGGCGGCTCGGCCTGACGCGGCTGACCGACCCGGTGAAGGTCGAGTTCGCGCTCATGAAGCTGATCCCGCAGGAGGCGTGGACGGACGTGAGCCACCAGCTCATCCTGCACGGCCGCCGGGTGTGCGAGGCCCGCCGGCCGAAGTGCGAGGCGTGTACGCTCGCCCACTTGTGCCCGAAGGTCGGCGTCAAGAAGTGACCGCGAACGCACTATATAGCCGTCGGCTTGCCGGCGGGGTTTGGGCGTCGCAAAACCCCGCCGGCAAGCCGGCGGCTATATAAATTCCGGTTACCGCTAAACGATCCCGGAGTTCCCATGTACCCCACCCGCACGCTGCTCGACCGGTTCCTCCGGTACGTCCGCATCGACACGCAAGCGGACGAGAAATCGACGACCTACCCCAGCACGCCCGGCCAGCTCGTCCTCGGCAAACTGCTCCGCGACGAACTCCTCGCGCTGGGCCTGACCGACGCCGTCCAGAACGAGCACGGCCTCGTCTTCGCCACGATTCCGGGGAACGTCCCCGGCGCGCCCACGATCGCGTTCAACAGCCACGTCGATACGTCGCCGGAAACCAGCGGCAAGAACGTGGACCCGCAGGTCGTCCGAAACTACCCCGGCGGCGACATCGTTCTGCCGAAGGATTCGTCGAAGGTCATCCGCGTCGCCGACTCGCCGGAGCTGAAGGACCTGGTCGGCAAGACGATCGTGACGACCGACGGCACGACGCTGCTCGGCGGGGACGACAAGGCCGGCGTCGCCGTCATCATGGAACTCGCCCGCATCCTGACGGAGAACCCCGGCATCCCGCACGGGCCGGTCCGCGTCGTCTTCACGTGTGACGAGGAAATCGGCCGCGGCGTCTTGCACCTGGACCCGAAGGACATCGGCGCGGTCGTCGGGTACACGCTCGACGGCCAGGGCGTCGGCGAACTCGAAGCGGAAACCTTCAGCGCGGACAAGGCGACGGTCACGATCACCGGCGTGAACATCCACCCCGGCATCGCGAAGGACAAGATGGTCAACGCCGTCCGGCTGGCCGGCGAGTTCCTTGAGAAGCTGCCGAAGAACCGCCTCTCGCCGGAGACGACGGCCGACCGGGACGGCTTCCTTCACCCGTACATCGTCGAGGGCGGCGTCGGCAAGGTGACGCTGCACGTCCTCCTCCGCGACCACGAGACGGCGAAGCTGGCCGAGTACGCAACGATCCTCAACGACGCCGCGAACGCGGTGATGAAGGACCACCCGCTCGCGAAGATCGACGTGACCGTGACGCAACAGTACCGGAACATGCGGGAGGGGATCGCGAAGGAACCGCGGGCAATGGCCTACGCCGAACAAGCCGTGAAGCGCGCCGGCTTCCCCGTGAAGCACTGCATCATCCGCGGCGGCACGGACGGGGCGCTGCTCACGGCGAAGGGGCTGCCGACGCCGAACGTCTCGACCGGCGAGCACAACATCCACTCGCCGCTGGAGTGGGTCTGCCTCGAAGAGCTGGACGCGAACGTGCGGGTGCTGATCGAGTTGGTCCAGGTGTGGGCCGGGAAATGACGGTCACTTCTGCCGGGCCGCGGCGGCGGCCCGCCGCCACTGACGCGCCATGTCGTGGTAGCCAAGCCCTTCGCTCAAGGCGGCCAGTTCCAGCCGGAGGTCCGCGTCCCACGGCCGCCCCTCGGCCCGGAGCGTCAGTTCCGTGACCTTGTCCAGGTCCCGCTGCACCCGGTCGGCGGCCCGCAGCAGCCGGTCGGCGTCGGCCGGCCGCCCGGCCTGGGCGTAGGCGGACCCCAACAAGAACGGGACGCGGTACGTCCGCGGGGGGATGCCGTCCGCCCGCTCCAGCAGCGGGATCGCGTCCGCCGGCTCGCCGTCGTCGAGGTGGAGTTCGGCCCGCAGCCGCAGGGCCGCGGCCAGGTCCGGGTCGGCCGGGCCGGCGGCGGCGAGGGCGGCGGCGGCCAGGTCGCGGGCCGGGGCCGGGCGGCCGAGGCCGCGGTTCGCCTCCGCCCGGGCGACCAGCCACACGGTCGTCTGCGGCGTCCCGGCCGCGACCGCCTCCCCCGCCAGGGCCAGCACGTCGGCGTACTTCCGCAGCCGGAGCAGCGCGTCGGCCAGTTCCGCGTACACCTCCCGCCGCTCGTCCGGCGTCAGGTCGCGGCGGAGGGCCTCCCGGTACGCCCGCTCGGCCCCGTCCGGGTCGCCGGTGTCCGCCAGGACCGTGGCCACCATCCGGGCCGGCCGGCCGTCCCGCGGGTCGATCCGTTGGACCTCCCGCCAGTGGTGCAGGGCGGTCGTCAGTTGCCCCAGGTCGTAGGCGAGGGTGGCCATCCGCCGGTGGGCCTCCTCGTCCTCCGGCCGGCCCGCGAGCACCGCACCCCAGGCCGCGACCGCCTCCTTCCGGTCCCCCAACCCCTCGTGGCAGCGGGCGGTAAGGGCGAGCAGGTCCCGCCGGCGGGGGTGGGCGTCCGCCCCCTGGAACGGCCGGAGCGCCCGCAGCGCGGCGAGCGGCCGGCCCCGGCCCAACTCCCCCTCCGCCCGGATCAGCCCGGCGGCCGGCGGGTCCGTCGCCTCCAACCGGTCGGCGTACCACAGCGCGTCGTCCACCCGCCCGCCGCGGGCCGCCTCTAGCCCGCGGGCGAACCGGTAGTCGGGGCGGGTGACGGCGTACCGCCACCCGGCCAGGCCGACGGCGACGGCGGCGAGGGCGGTCAACCGCACCAGCAACCACATCCGGGACGACACGGCGGGATTCCTACTCGGGGGATCACTTCGGCCGGACGGCCGCGGCCGCCTTCCGCCACATGGCCGCCACGTCCGGGTAGCCCATCCGTGTGCTCAGGTCGGCCAACTCGACGCGGATGTCGGCGTCCCACGGCCGCTGCTCGGCCTCGCGGGTCAACTCGGTGATCCGGTCGAGGTCGCGGCGGAGGGCCTCGGCCGTCTTCCCCATCGCGTCCGCGTCCGCCCGGCGGCCGACCTGCGCGTACGCCTGCGCCAGCAGGAACGTCACCCGGTACGCCCGCGGCGGCCTCGCGTCCGCCTTCTCCAGCAGCCGGACCGCCTCGGCCGGCTGGCCGTCGTCCAGGTGGAACTGCGCCCGCAGGTACAGCGCCGGCGTCGCCTCCGGGTCGGCCGCCAGCGCTCGGGCGAGCACCGCCTTCGCGTCGGCGGCGCGGCCGACGCCGTGGAGCGCCTCGGCCCGGCCGACGAGCCACCCGGCCGTCTGAGGCACGCCGGCCGCGACCGCCTCCTCGGCCATCGTCAGCATCTCGTCGTACTTCCGCAGCTTCAGCAGGCTGTCGCCGAACTCGGTGTACGCCTCCGCCCGCGCCGCCGCCGGCAGGTCGCGGCCGAGCGCCTCCCGGTACGCGGCCGCCGCCGCCTCGTGGTTGCCGAGGTCCTGGTGGATCGTCCCGGCCATCCGGGCCGGCTTTCCGTCCCGCGGGTCGAGCCGCCCGACCTCCCGCAGGTGGTGCAGGGCCGTCGCCAGTTGCCCCAGGTCGTAGGCGATCACCGCCAGCGACCGGTGGGCGTCCACGTCGTCCGGCCGGTCGCGGAGGAGCAGCCGCCAGGACGCGATCGCCTCGCGGGTCTTGCCCAACGCCTGGTAGCACCTCGCGGACAGGGCGAGGCCATCCCGCCGGCGGGGGTGGGCGTCGGCCCCCTGGAACGGCAGGAGCGCCCGCAGCGCGGCGAGCGGTTGCTTCTGGGCGAACTCGTACTCCGCCCGGATCAGCCCGGCGGCCGGCGGGTCACTCGCCTCCAACCGGTCGGCGTACCACAGCGCGTCGTCCACCCGCCCGCCGCGAGCCGCCTCCAGCCCGCGGGCGAACCGGTAGTCGGGGCGGGTGACGGCGTACCGCCACGCCGCCAGCCCGGACGCCACGACGGCGAGGGCGGTCAGCCGAACCAGGAGCCACTTCCGCGACGACACGACGGGTCCAACGGGGCCGGGACGAGGGGTGGAAACACGAAAGACCTGCCCCGCGGGGGCGGGACAGGTCCGGGCACGGGTTCGGGGGCCGGGCGGCTACTTCTTCTTATCCTTGCTCGACAACTCGATCGACACCGGCCCGGCGGCCGGGACGATCTGGTCGGGGATGGCCCCCGGCTTGAGGTACCGCTCCGGGATGGCCGACTTCTCCGGGGCCTTCCCCGCCTTCTTTTCCTTCTTTTGCGCGTTCTGGGCGTTCAGGTACTCCTGGTAGGCGGTCCGCATGTCCTCGCCGGACGCGGAGCCGTTGTTGTCGGCCTGTTGGGCCGGGGCCTTCTTGACCATGACCTTGTACGTGCCGGCCGGGACGCCGTCGTTGCTGCCGGTAATCAACTTGAACTTGCCGTTGGCGTTCGTCATGCCGCTGGCGGCGACGCCGGTGTCGGACGTGAAGTGGACCATCGCCCCTTCGAGCGGCTCGTTATCGACGGTGACGACGCCCTCCACCGGGTAATACTTCGCGCCGCCGCCGCACCCGCTTATGACCGAGCAGCCGACGAGCACGGCGAACGCCAGGGTCCAACGAATCGGGTTCATGTGCGAGTTCCAATGAGAGAGAGCGAGGGAGGCAACGGGTTGCCTCCCTCGCGGGTGTAAACGGGCCGAGTCGCACGGGGCGTCACGGCGAGTTGACCGGCAGCCCGTCGGACCGGGCCCCGAGGAGGTTGTACGTCCGCATGTCGATGTTCTGGTTGACGAACCGGACCGTCCCGTCGCCGAACAGGAAGTTCGCGCCGCCGGTGTGCCGGGACTTGAACCCCCAGGAGACGGCCCAGTTGTTGGGCGGCTGCCGCTTCAGGTCGGTGCTCCCCAGCGTGCCGTTGATGTCGATCGGGAAGTTGATCGGGACGATGGTGGCGGCGTGGCAGACGCCGCCGTTGGCCCGCATCCAGCTGCCGTTCCCGTGGTGGTCGTGCCACGCCGGGAGGATCTCGCCGATGGCGATCGTGTTGGACGTGCCGTCGGTGATGCCGGCGATGTTAATCTTCGCCCCCAGCCGGGTGCCGAACCCGAGCGTCCAGCGGGTGTCCTCGGTGTTCCCGTGGCCGGTCCACCGGTTCGGCTCGTTCCGGTAGCCCCAGTCGCCCAGGCTGTTGTTCTGCGGGAACTCGTGGATGGCGAACGGTTCCGGCGACCCGCCGTGGGACGGCAGCGGCATCGGCCCGATGCTCATCGAGTAGTTCGACAGCGTCTCGTTGGTCCGCTCGCCGTCGCTGGGGCAACGGTAGTTGGCGGACCCCTTGTACCCGTTCCTCAAGAGGGTCGGCAGCGGGCCGATCGGCGGCGGGTCGTTGACCTGCCACTCGTAGCCGACGTTCCTGGTCTTGAACCCGCCCGTCATGTCGGACATGACGCGGAACGACGGCTCCTGTTCCATTTGGGGCATCGTCAACGTCATCCAGCTCGGGCCTTCCCCGTTCGCCCAGTCGATGTTGCCGGCCGTGTCCTTAAGGTAGAACCCGCCCTGCGGGAAGAACCCGTTCACGTCGTGGTAGTTGTGCAGCGCGAGGCCGAACTGCTTGAGGTTGTTTTGGCACTTGGACCGGGCGGCCGCTTCCCGGACCTTCTGGACGGCGGGAAGCAACAGGCCGATGAGGATGGCGATGATGGCGATCACGACCAACAACTCGATCAGCGTGAACCCCCGTGCGAGGTGACGCGACCAGCGCGTCAGCCCGGATAATGAGAGAGTCATGGAGTCCTCACGACAGAATGAAAAGAGAAGAGTTCCAACATCCGCGAGTATCGACAGGGGCGTCAACCCTGTCAAGCAGAAATTTCGCAATTTCTCGTGAATTCTGAACCTTAACTACCAGATTCAACTTCTTGGCCCGAAACGGGTATCGGTTGCGGGCGAAAAACATGTCCGATCGTCAGGGCTTTTTCGGTGAATCGGCCCGCCGCCGGTGGTATTCCGCCTGCCGGGCGTCCCCCGCCGCCAGATAGTGCCGGGCGAGGATCGCGTGCGCCGGCGGGTGGTCCGGGCGGATCATCAAGGCCGATTCCAGCCACGCCAGGCCGTCGTCCGTCCGCCGTTGCCGCAGGCAAATCTCCCCGGCCCGCGTCCGCAGGTCCGGGTCTTCGGGGGACTCCTGAATCTTCGTGACCGTCTGGCCGAGTTGCGCCCGGTCGGCCAGGCAGTCGGCCCATCGCTTCTCCGCCGCCGCGGCCGCGTCGGCGTGCCCGAGCTGGCGGTGGCACTGGAACAGGGCGTGGAGCAGTTGCGGGTTGGACGGGTCGAGTTCCGCCGCGCGGGTCAGGAACGGCAGCGCCTCGGCCGGCCGGCCGTCGTCCAAGACGATGCGGCCGAGGGCGGACAGGGCCGGGGCGAACCCCGGCCGGGCGGCGAGCGCCCGCTCCAAAAGTTTGTCGGCCGCCGCCGCGTCCCCGTCCAGCGCCCGGCAGTCGGCCAACAGCGTCAGCGCCTCGGCGTCCGTCGGGTGGGCGGCCGCGAACGCCTCCAGCCGGCGGGCGAGGTCCGGGGTAACCTTCTTCGACTCCACCAGCAGGGTGGCGAGGTACACCAGCGAGGACCGGTCGTCGGGGTCGAGGTCCACGGCCTTCTGGAACGCGGCGACGGCCGCGGCCCGCCGCGGGATCCGCTGCAGGCACTCGCCCAGCAGCGCCCACGCCCGCGGGTTGTTCGGCCGCTTTTCCGTCCAGAGGGTCGCGTTCTCCGCGACGGCGAACAGCCGGAACCGGGCGAAGTCGTAGGGGACCAGCACCTCGGCGATGAGGTGGGCGTCCGGGTGGCCGTCCCGCAGGCACTTCCGCAGGTAGAACTCGTACTCGCGGGTCAGGCGGTTGTTCTGCGCCTGGATCAGCGCCGTCTCCAGGTCGATCGCTTCGGGGACCCAGTCGAGCGCCTTCGCCCGCGCGAGGTGCTTCTGGGCGGCCGGGAAATCCCCGGTCCGGCGGCTCGCCTGGGCCGCCAGGAACTGCACCTCGGCGCTGTCGGCCCGCGCCGGCAGCACGGCCGCGACCTCCCGGAGGGCGGCCGCCGGGTCGTCGGCGTCGAGCGCGGCCTTCGCGGCGGCGATCCGGCCGTTCGTCCGCCACTCGCCGACGGCCCACCAGACGGCCCCGCCGAGGACGCCGACCACCACCACCCAGACCGCGACCCGCCCGACCCGCCGCATGACTCGTTCCCCCGCTGCCCTGCCCCTGGTACGCCCGGCCGCGTCACCGCGTTCGGTCGGCGTACCACCGGCGGTACTCGGCCTTCTGGTCCGGCTTCGGCGTCAGCCCGACGGCCGTGTCGAGGCCCGCCCGCCCGCCGGCCGCGTCCCCCTGCTTGTGCCGGCACAGGGCCAGGTACAGGTGCGTCGCCGGCAGGTGCGGGTGGACGGCCAGCGAGTCCCGGCACGCCGCCTCCGCCTTCGCCCACTCGCCCGGCGGGAGCAGCGTCATGACCTTCAACGTCCGGTAGTCCACCAGCCGCGGGTTCAGCCCGACGAGCCGGTCCGCGACCTCCCCGGCGTCGGCGTACCGGCCGGCCGCGAGTAGCGCGTCGGCCAGCTTCGCCAGCCCGTCCTCCCCTTTCGGGTCCAGCCGGACGGCCGCCCGCGCGGCCCGGACGGACAGGTCCGGGTCGCCGGCCAGGGCGTGAACGTCCGCCGCCGCCAGCCGCGCCGCCCGGTCGCCGGGCCAGAGCGTCAACGTCTGCTCCAGGTCGGCCCGCGTCCGGCCGACGAACGGCGACCGGACGGCCGCCGCCCGCGGCATCTGCCGCAGGGCGTCCGCGAACCCGACCCCCAAGTCCCGGTCCTGCTCGGCCGGCGGCACGTGCCTCGACGCCGCGAACACGACCAGCGGGTCCGCGCCCGGCGGTAGTGCGGACGGCGGGTTCGACCCGGCCGGCCGCCGCAGGACGCGGTGGTCGGTCGTCGCCGTGTGCGGCACGTTGGAACTCTTGTCCCGCGGCATGTGGCACGCCACGCAGCTGTCCGCGGCCGTCGCCCGGTCCGCCGCCGGGGCCGTGCAGCCCTTCGTCTCGTGGCACGTCAGGCAGCGGGTCCGGTAGAACGCGGCCGCGTTCGCCGGCCCCGGCTTCGCGTGCGGGTCGTGGCACGACACGCAGTCCAGCTTCCCGGCGCTCGCGGTGAAGCACTTGCTCACGTGCATCTGCTCGAACTGCCCGACCGAGTGGTGGTAGTCGGTGATCGTCGGGTGGCGGACGTGGGTGTTGACGAACGCCTCCCACGGCAGGCCGGGCCGGTACTCGTACACGTCCCGGCCGCGGCGGACGACGCGCGCCTCGCCTTGCAGGTGGCACTGCCGGCAGACGCCGGATCGAAGGTCCGCCGACAGGTGCTTCGGGTTCACGATGGCCGTGTCGATACCGGTCGGCGCGGCGTTGGCGGTCCGTTCCGTGACGTGCAGCTCGCCCGGCCCGTGGCACCGCTCGCACCCGACGTGCAGTTGCTCCGGCAGGGCCGCGGCCAGCCGGTTGACGCCGCCGGCGATGTCGGCCTGGTTGACGTGGCAGAACAGGCACTCGCGGCGGATCGGCCGCCGCCCGCCGCGGCCGAGGTCGAACCCCGGTGACAGGTCCCACTTCCCGGCCCCCTGGCCGAACCAGCTGATCGGCGTCTGGAAGACCGACCCGTCTTCGATCGCGAGGTACGACCGGCCGCGGGTCCCGGACCCGACGGCAATCGTCGCGAGGAGGACGTGGTCCGGCAACGGGTTCCCGGCCCCGTCCTTCGCCGACGCGACGTGCCGGTCGCCGGCCGGCGTTTTCTCGACGCGGAAGTCGTACCCCTGGGCCGCGAACCGCGGCGACGTGTAATCTTCCGGCGCGCCCGTCGCCCCGACGCGGGCGGCGGACCGGCCCATCGGGTGCTGGTGGTAGCTAGCGTCGATGGCCGGGTGGCAGCCGGCGCACGCCGCGTCGCCGACGTACTTCACGCCCGGCTTGACGTTCCGGTACGGCGTCTCGAACGTCTCCCGCGGGTCCGGCGGCGGTGGGTCGGGGCGGAGTTCCTCCTCCGCCGGCGGTGGGGGGGCGAGCGGCGGCGCGGGCGCGATCCAGACCCACGCCCCGACCGCGGCCGCGACGACGACCAGAGCCAACCCGATCCGCCACGGGAGCGAAGCCATGAGCCAATCCCTCGGTGACGCCGACCCTCACCAAGTTACCGCATCCGGCGGCGGACGGCCCGCGTTTTAATCGGTCCCGGCCGACGGCGGGAGGGTGCTGTTCCGGCTGCCGAGCCAGCGGTAGGCGTCGATCGCGATCGTGTCGCGGACGAACCGGACCGACCCGTCGCCGAACCCGAAGTTCGCCCCGCCGGTGTGGACGCTGCGGAACCCGTAGTACGAACTTTTCGCCCAGTAATCCAACGGCGCGTCGGCCCGCGAGAAATACGGCCGGGTGTTCAGCGGCACGTTCGTCGTCGCGTGGCTGTCGCCGGGGTGGGCCCGCACCCACGTCGTCGTCCCGGTCCGCGGCTGCCCGGCGAACGCCCCGCTCGTGAACGTGAACCCGGTCATGACGTAGTGCATCTCGCCGACGAGCAGCGTCTGGGACGTGCCCTTCGTGACGTGCGTGAGGTTGACCTTCCCGATGTGGGGCGACACCATCATGCCGTCGTCCGGCGTGAACGACGCCTTGAGCGTGTTCCACGCGGTCAGGGCGGCCGCCCCGGTCAGCCCGTGCGACGAGTACGCCGGCGACGCGGCCGTCCACCCGGACGGGTCCACGGCCGGTTGGTAGTTCCCGCGGCACCACCCGTAGCTGGCGTAGGGCAGCGGGTACGCCTCGAGCGGCGACGGCGTCGGCATCGACGGGCAGAGGTACGCCTTCAGCGGCTGGCTCGTCAGGCTCGCGTTCGACGGCGACCCGGTCGTGTCCGTCGGGGCCAGGGCCGGGTTGTACTGCCGGGCGATCGGGTCCTGTTCCAGGTGCGACAGGATTTCGATGAACGCGCTGTGCAGGACGTAGTTCGTGCCGAGTTTCTCCAGCGTCACCACGTCCGCCGCCCCGTTCGTCGGGCCGTGCAGCGCCGTCGCGACGTTCGGCAACCGGCCGTGGACGCCGTGGTAGTTGTGCGTGGCGATCGCGACCTGCTTCAGGTTATTCGTGCAGCTCAGCCGGGCGGCGGCCTCGCGGACCTTCTGGACGGCCGGGAGGAGCAAGCCGATCAGGATCGCGATGATCGCGATGACGACCAGCAACTCGATGAGCGTGAACGCGGACCGGGATCGGGACATCGCAGGCTCCTCCGGGCGAGTGTTACGATTTTCTCAGGAGTATTACTGCGGGAGCCGGCGGGCGGTGGCCACGGCGAAATCGCGATAATGAGGGAACTCACCGTTCCTTCTCGAACCGAGGTTCGCCGTGTCGGACGTGACTCGATTCTCCGTGTCGCTGGAAGCGGACCTGCTGGCCCGGTTCGACGGGTACGTGGCGGACGGGAAGTTCGCGACCCGGTCGGAGGCGGTGCGGCAGTTGGTGCATCAGCGGCTGGCGGCCGACCAGTGGGACGGGAACGACGCGGAGATGATCGCGACGCTGACGCTGGTGTACGACCACCACAAGCCGAAGCTGGTGGAGAAGCTGATCGACGTGCAGCACGCGCACGCGAACCACGTCGTGGCGACGCTACACGTGCATCTCGACCACGACCACTGCATGGAGGTGGTGGTGCTGAAGGGGAAGCCGTCCCGCCTGCGGGCGCTGGCGGCGGAGCTGCGCGGGCTGAAGGGCGTCCACCGCGGCGAGTTGGCGCTGGCCGGCGCGACCGGCGGGCACGGGCATCACCACCACCATTGACGGCGAACGGCACGGCGTAAGTGTGCCGGTGTCGGCCTCCGCCGGCAGCACCGGCACGCTTACGCCGTGCCGTTCGCCGGGATGCCCGCCGGGCGCGGGCCGCTACCCCCGGCTCACGCCGAGGCGGCGGGTGACGGCCCGCATCGGGGCGGTCACCCGCCACGACCGGCTCGCCCGCATGTCCGCCAGCGCGTGCCGCAACCCCGCGACGTGGGCCGCCCGCTGGTCCAGTTCGTGCCGGTGGTGCAGGTCGCGGGCTTCCAACTCCGCGATCCGCGCCTCCAGGTGGCGGGTGGCGGTCGCCACCGGCTCGCACACCTTCGTGTTCGGCACGACCCCGGCCGCCCCGTGCCGGTGGGCGAACCCGATCTCCGCGTTCTCCAGCCCGACGTGCGGGAACAGCGTCAACTGGAACCCGGCCTTCGCGAAGCACCGGGCGATGAAGTCCGGCGTCCACCCGCTCTCCCACCACCCGAACTTGCGGATGCAGTAGACCGACAGCGGGTCCAGCCGCAGGCCCCAGTCCTTCCACCAGCAGGCGTTGATCGGCTCGCCGGCGAACACCACCTTCCCGTCCGGCTTCACGAACCGGCCGAGGTGCGCGACCGTCTCCCACGGCTTCAGGCTGTGGTGCAGGCACTCGTAGAAGAGCAGCATGTCGAACCGCTCGTCCGTCTCGTACTTGTCGAACTCGGACAGGACCGGCGTGATCGGCAGGCCGAGCCGCGCCGCCCGGCGGCGGACCAGCTCGACGAACAGCGGGTTGATGTCCAAGGCGGTGACCCGCGCCCCGCAGAACGCCATCGTCTCCGACGACAGGCCCCACCCGCACCCGGCGTCCAGGACGGTCGCGTGCGGCGGCAGGTTGGCGAGCATCACGCACGTCTGGATGGTCCGGGCGTGCTTCGCGATCCACCCCACGTCGCCGTTGTTGTACGGGTTGAACCCGGCCGCGTGCGCGGCCACGTCCAGCGGCGTCTGCTCCCCGTCCTGCTGGTTCAGCTGCCGGCCGGAGAGTTCCTTGTACAGTTCGACCTGTTGGGCGAAGTACTCGTCCGAGAACGGGTCGAGGGACTGGTCCGGCTTGGTGTCGAACGTCAGGGCGAAGGCTTCCACGAGCGGGGCGGCGGCCGGGTGGCCGACGCCGCCGACGGCGTCGCACGCGGCGACGAACTTGTCCAACTCGCGGGCGTGGTAGACGTACCCGGCCATGCGGCATTCCCCCAACGGTGTCGGCATTCGGAATCGCTCGCCGTATACCGCGGGCCGGCCCGGGCGGTCAAGCCGGGCCGGGTCGGGGTTGTTCCGCGATGGGCGGTAAGATATAGCGAATGGAGGGAAGACGCCGTCCGCCCGCGCCGCGGGCCGGGACGGTTCGGAGGGGGTTCGCGGATGCAATCGGCTGCTCGGTCCTACCGCTGGCTGTTCCTGGCGTTCGCCGTCGTCGGCCTCGCGCTCGACCTCGGCACGAAGTACGGGATGTTCCGCTGGCTGCACAACAACAACCAAGCCGCGGACCGCGGGGCGTTCAAGACCTACGCCTTCGGCGACACCGTCGTCCACGGCGAGTTCGACCTGATCCCCGGCTGGTTCAAGTTCACCGCCGAGTTCGACCCGGCCACCCCGCCGTGCGACTGCGACGTGCGGAACCCGCTCCAGACGTGGAGCGCTCCGGTCATGCCGCGGGTGAACCACGGGGCGCTGTTCGGCATCGGGCAGCAGCACAAGGGGCTGTCGAACGCCGTGTTCGCGTGCGTCTGCCTGTTCGCCGCGACGGCCATCGGCGTGTGGGTGACCCGCGGCAGCGCCCGCCGGGACGTGTGGCTGTGCGTGGCGCTCGGCCTCATCTTCGCCGGGACGCTCGGCAACTTTTACGACCGCGTGGTGTTCGGCGGCGTCCGCGACTTCCTGCACTTCTACAAGTTCGAGTGGCCGGTGTTCAACGTGGCCGACTGCTGCCTCGTCCTCGGGGCCGGGCTGCTGCTGGTCCAGGCGTCGTTCGCGCCGGCCGAGGCCGCCGCGCCGGCGACCGTCGAGCCGCAACCGGCCGCGACGCCGGTGCCGTAGATCGTCCACGTCGTTTGACCGCGAGGATCGCATGTCCCAGCCCGACGCCGACCCGCTCTGGTGGGCCAACCCGCAACTGAAGGAACAGCTCCTCCGCGACCCGGCGGCCGTCCTGAAGGACCGCGGGCTGACCGTGCCGCCGGAGCTGCCGACCCCCGTCGTCCACGAGTTCGTCCGCGTCCTGCACCTGCTTTGGGTGGACGGCACGGTCACGCCCATCGACCGGTTCCACATCGACCCGTCGGACGCCGGCCTCCTGTTCGGCAAGGGCGCGTGGGAATCGACCCGCACCGTCAACGGCGTCCCGTGGCTGTGGCCGATGCACCTCGACCGGCTGAAGCAGACCACCGCGCTGCTCGGCATCGACCTCGCCGCGGAGCGACTGCCGGACGAGCGACAGGTCCGCGACTACGTCCGCGGCCTGACGACCCAGGACGTGATTATCCGGCTGAACGTGTCCGCCGGGCGGCCGGGGAAGCCGGGGCTGGTCTGGATGAGCGCCGCCGTGATGCCGCTGTCGCCGGACCCGCTGCGGCTGCAAACCGTCCGCAGCCCGGTGCAGAAGGGGCAGGCGTTCCTGACGCTCAAGACGTTCCAGTACGCCACCCGCCTGCAGATCGGCCAGCTCGCGACGCGAGCCGGGTTCGACACGGCACTCCTGCTCGACGAGGCGAACAACGTCCTGGAGGCGGCGCACGCGAACATCTTCGTCCGGCTGCCGGACGGCTGGGCGACGCCGCTGGCCGACGGCGGCCTCCTCCCCGGCACGGTCCGGCAGCAACTCCTCGCCCGGTCCCCGGTCCCGATCCGCGAGCGGGTCGTCGCGGTCGCGGCCCTGAAGGACGCGAGCGAAATCTTCCTGACGAACAGCAACGTCGGCATCGTCCCGGTATCGCGGATCGACGACCGCGAGTTCAAGGTCGGCGAGGAGACGTTGAAGCTGAAGCACTGGCTGGAGCCGCAACTCCCGACCGGCATCCAGTACCGGTTCCGCGAATCCCGGCCGGCGTGACCCCCCGTTCGGAGCCTCCCCCCATGCGATCCCTTCTCCTGCTCGCGCTGCTCGCCGCGCCCGCGGCGGCCGGGCCGCGGAACGTCGTGCTGATCGTCGCCGACGACCACGGCCGCGACCTCGGCTGCTACGGCAACACGGACGTGCGCACCCCGCACCTCGACAAGCTCGCCGCCGACGGGACGCGGTTCGAGTTCGCGTTCTGCACCACGGCCAGCTGCTCCGCCAGCCGGTCCGTGCTGCTGTCCGGGCTGCACAACCACCTGAACGGGCAGTACGGCCACCAGCACCAGTACCATCACTTCGCGTCGTTCCCGTCGGTGAAGAGCCTGCCCGTGATCCTGAGCGGGGCCGGGTATCGCACGGCCCAGATGGGGAAATACCACGTCGCACCGGAGGCGATCTACAAGTTCGACACGTACCTGACCGGCCCGGCCCGCAACCCGGTCGCGATGGCCGAGAAGTGCCGCGAATTCCTTTCGGCGAAGGGGGACAAGCCGTTCTTCCTCTACTTCGCGACGGCCGACCCGCACCGCGGCGGCGGGGTTCTCGACACGGACCCGCAGAAGCCCGACCGGTTCGGCAACGGCCCGAAGTACGACGGCATCGCGGAAGAGAAGTTCGACCCGGCGAAGCTGACCGTGCCGCCGTTCCTGCCGGACACGCCGGCGTGCCGCGCCGAGTTGGCGCAATACTACCAGTCGATCGCGCGGGTAGACCAGGGCGTCGGCCGGCTGGTGCAGATTCTGAAGGACGCCGGGCGGTACGAGAACACGCTGATCCTGTACCTGTCGGACAACGGGATGGCGTTCCCCGGCTCGAAGACGACGCTGTACGAGCCGGGGATGCGGCTGCCGCTGATCGTCCGCAGCCCGGACCAGAAGGCCCGCGGCGGGGCGACGAACGCGATGGTGACGTGGGCCGACGTGACGCCGACGGTGCTGGCGTTCGCCGGGGTGAAGGACGTGGCCGGCCCGCCCGCGCGCGGCGACGCCGGCCCGGAGCTGCCGATGCGAGGCGCGGCAAAGAAGGCGGCTACGCGGCCCTACGAGTTCCACGGCCGGTCGTTCCTCGGCGCGCTGGACGAGCCGGAGCCAAAGGGGTGGGACGAGGTGTACGCGTCGCACACGTTCCACGAGATCACGATGTACTACCCGATGCGGGTCGTCCGCACGCGGCAGTTCAAGCTGACGCTCAACGTCGCCCACCAGCTGCCGTTCCCGTTCGCGTCGGACCTCGAAGCGTCCGCGACGTGGAGGAGCATCAAGAACGACCCCGACGCGCTCTACGGCAAGCGGCGGGTGAAGGACTTCATCCAACGGCCGAAGTACGAGTTGTACGACCTGTCGGCCGACCCGCACGAGGTCAAGAACCTGGCCGCCGACCCGGCGCACGCGGCGACGCTGAAGGAGCTGCAGGCGAAGTTGAAGGCATTCCAGGAACGCACCGGCGACCCGTGGGTGGTCAAGTACCAGTACGAGTAAGATGACGGCGGAGGGTTCCCGATGACGACCTTGATTAGCCCGCCGCGGCAGTTGGCGCAGGTGTTCGAGCAGTTGGCCGCGACGTGGCGGGCCGACACGCTGTACTTGTCGTCCACGACCGAGATCGCGACGCACCCGGCGTACCAGCGGATCATCGGCCTGGGGCCGCAGGTCATCCCACTGATCCTCGGCGAGTTGCAGAAGCAACCGGACCACTGGTTCTGGGCGCTGCGGGCACTGACGGGCGAAGACCCGGTCCCGCCTGCAGACGCAGGCCGCGTTCCGGCGATGGCGGCCGCGTGGCTCAAGTGGGGCCGCGAAAACGGCTGGATCGAATGAACCCACTTGAGGTCGCCTTCCCCGGCCTGGCCACGACGCCCTACCGGGTCACGAGTCCGCCGACGGCCGACTACAACTGCATCGCGTGGGCGGCGGGCGCGACGGACCGCTGGTGGTGGCCGGACGCCGCGAACGCCTCCTACTGGCCGTCGGGCGTCCCTCGCGAAGAGTCCATTCCCGCATTCTTGATGGCGTTCGCTAATCTTGGGTTCGTTCCCACGACCGATACCGGGTATGAAGTCGGGTTCGAGAAAGTTGTCTTGATGGCCAAGAACGGCAAGCCGACGCACATGTGCCGGCAGTTGCCGTCCGGCCGGTGGACGAGCAAGCTCGGCCGAGCCGAGGACATCGAGCACGAGTTGCACGCCCTGACGGGTGCGACCTACGGTGACGTTGTTCACGTCCTCCGTAGGGCCACGACTACCTAATCGGCGTCAGCGGCAGCACCCGCCGGCCGTCGCCTTCTTCGACGGCGGCAGGTCGTTCGCCGGGTTCTGGTCGAAGAAGCCGACCGGCTTCAGCAAAAACCCGATGTACGCCGCCGGCATCACCGGGTAGTCCTCCGGCCGCGGGACGTGGGTGTGCCCGAACGTGTACCACAGCACCACGTCGCCGTTCGCGATGTCCCGGTCCGCCTCCGTCCACTTCACCAGCCCGTCGCCGCCCGCACTCTGGTTCGGGTAGTCGCCGGCGGCGAACTTCTCCGCCTCGTCGAACGGCGTCACCCAGACGTGATAGTTCACGAACCCGGCCCGCTTCCGCCACCACGCGTCCGGCCCGGCCATCGGGTACGAGTTGTCCATCGGCAGGAACTTGTACCCGACCGGCTCGCCGACCGCGTTCCGCACCGCCGGGTTCACCACCTTCCACGTCCGCGCCGTCTCCAGCTTCAGGTGGTCGCGGGCCGCCTTCTCCGTCTTCAACAGCGTCGGGACCGCCGAGAACGCATTCGCGTGCGGGTTGTTCGGCCCCGGCTCATCGGGTTGCACGTCCACGCGGTAGATCGAGTTCGCCACGCCGTCGAGGTCGAAGTCGAGCCGGACGTTGAAGAAGTGCTGGTGGACCGGGGCGTACAGCTGCGGGGCGATGAGCGGGCCGTACTTCGACGTTTCGCCGGCCTTCAGCGTGCCGAGCGATAGGATGCCCGTCAGCTTGATCTCGAACTGGATGTTGCCGTCCTGGTAGAGGTACCAGAAGAAGCCGTACTCGTAGTTCTCGACGGTCGAGACGGACGAGATGACCATCCGCCGCGACCGCCGCACCTCGGGCTTGTCCGGCAGGCGGCGGTCGGTGTGCTTCCAGAGGATTCCGAAGTCTTCCTCGTGCATGCAGACGGCGTTCTTCACCGTGAGCGGCTCGCCGCGGCTGGTGCAGAGGTGCGCGTCGAGGTAGACGATGTGGCCGAGACAGTCGCACCCGAGTTCGAGCGAGTTGGCGCACATGCCCATGCCGTACTCGCCCACGTCGAACGCGTTCTTGCGGAACTGCGTCGGGCCGGGGTCGCCGTAAGGCACAACCATCTCGGTGAGTGAAGCGCGATAAAGGATCGAGCGGTCATCGTACCGCAGGTGGTGCAACGTCAGCCCCTCGCGGGCGTTGAACCCGACGACGAACTTCCAGTTCTGCCACTCGACGACGTTTCCATCGACGGTAAAGCTCGCCCCGTCCGGCTGCGTGATGTCGAGCGGCTTAATCCCGCCGCGGAAGGTCTCCTGCCGGTCGGCGGCGTAGTTCCCGGCCTGCGGCGGCAGCGGCCAGTGGCCGTGCTCCTCGACGCGGATGACCCTCATCGCGTTGAGATCGACGACGGGCCGGATGCCCTCGATCGGCCGGGCGTAGCCGTTGTCGGTCGGGTCGCTCCGCAGGAAGCAGAGCGGCCGGGCGAGGCGGCGGTTCGCCTCCTCCGGCTCGCCGTAGTTCCCGGCGCTCCAGATGTCCACCATCACGAGGCTCGTGTCCTCGACGCCGTACTGCTTCTTCAGCGCGGCGCGGAACTCTTCGCTCGCGAGGACGGCCTGCTCGCACTCGACCTGCTCGTCGATGGTCATCGTCGGCTGCACGCCGGGGACGTGCTTGAACGCAAGGACGCTATTCTTCGCGAGCGAAACCGTCGCCTCGTGGCAACTGTTCGTGGCGTTGTCGAACAGCACGGCGAACGCCTCCCGCGGCACGTTCGGCGCGCCGGCGTGGACGAGGTGCTTGTCCGGCTCCTTCAAGCTGACGGAGACGAACCGCGTCGTCGGGGTGACGCGGCCGGCGTCGGCGAGGATGGCGACGACGCGCCGGACTTCGGCGGCCGTGAGGGGTTCGAGCGGGTGCATGATGAGTCGTCGTCGGAGGGAGAAATGGAGAGGTGATGATAGTTTAGCGGGCGACCCGACGGGTCGCCCGCTAAACGTCACTTCCCGACGCGAACGGTGATGCCGCTCGGCTTGTTGCCGTCGCGGTGGACCTTGTGCGTCGCCTTCACGAAATCCTTCTCGGTCGCCGCGTAGATGTCGCAGAACGTCTGCGGGTTGCGGTCCACCAGCGGGAACCACGTGCTCTGCACCTGCACCATCAGCCGGTGGCCGGGCCGGAACGTGTGGCACACGTCCGGCATCGAGAACTTGACCACCGCCGGCTTCCCCGGCTCGAACGCCTCCGGCTTGTCGAACCCGTTGCGGAACTTCCCGCGGAACGGCTCACCGCGGATCAGCATCTGGTAGCCGCCCATCTTCACCCCACTCGGGTTCGGGTCCGGGTCGGGGTAGTCGGCCGGGAACACGTCGATCACCTTCACCACCCAGTCCGCGTCCGTGCCGGTCGTGCTGACGTGCAGTTCCACGTCGATCGGCCCGGCGAGCGTCAGGTCGTCGGTCAGCTCCGGCGTCTGGTACACGAGCACGTCCGGCCGCCGGCCGGCGAACCGCTGGTCGGCCGTCATGTACTCGTAATCCATCCGAACGGAGGTATCCTCGATGAACGGGACCGGCTTCGCCGGGTCCGAGACGAACTCGTCCGCCCCGCCGAGCGGGTCCTTGCCGCCCCTGGCCGTCAGCGTCCCCTTCTCGTCGAACAACAACGTGACCGCCTTCGCCTCCTTCGGCGGCCACGCGTCGTACTTCCGCCAGACGTTCGTGCCGCTCTCGAACACCCACGCCTCCGGAGCGGCGAACTCGCCCTCGCCCTTCAGGTGTTTCTTGAAGAACGGCAGCTCGATCTTCTCCCGGTAGTACTCGCTCGTCTTCGCGCCGAACCGGGCGTTCCCGAGCTTCGCCCCGTCGCCGCGGTTCCACCCGCCGTGGTCCCACGGCCCCATCACCAGCGTGTTGTGCTTGTTGTCCGGGCTGCCCTTCTCCGTCGCCTTGTAGCACTCGACCGCCCCGAACAGGTTCTCCGCGTCGAACCACCCGCCGACCGTCATCACCGCCGGCTTCACGTTCTTCAAGTGCGGGCGGATGTTCTTCGCCTTCCAGTAGTCGTCGTAGGTCCCGTGCTTCATCATCTCGTTCCAGAACGCGACCTGCCCCTTGAAGTGCCTCTTGTCCGCGTTCGGCAGCGGGCCGAGGTTCAGGAAGAAGTCGTACCCGTCCGGCGTGCCGTGCTCGAACCGGAGGTAGTCGAACGTCTTCGTGGGTTCCGGCCGCGGCTTGCCGAAGTTCGCCATGAAGTTGAACGCGTGCGGCAGGAACAGGCAGCCGTTGTGGTGGAAGTCGTCGCCGACGAACCAGTCGGTGACCGGGGCCTGCGGGGAGCACGCCTTCATCGCCGGGTGCGCGTCGATCATGCCGGCGCAGGTGTAGTGGCCGGGGTACGAGATGCCGGTCTGCCCGACGTTGCCGTTGTGGTTCGGGACCTTCTTGAGCAGCCACTCGATGGTGTCGTAGGTGTCGGTGGACTCGTCGGTGTCCTTGTCGCTGTCGTGCTTGATCGGCCGCATGTTCACGAACTCGCCCTCGGACATCCACCGCCCCCGCACGTCCTGGTAGACGAAGATGAACTTGTCGGCCGTGTACGCGAACGACGGCCCGAGGGACGTGCGGTAGTTCTCGACGCCATACGGCCCGACGCTGTACGGCGTGCGGTTGAGGAGCATCGGGTACTTCTTGGAATCGTCCTTCGGCACGTAGACGGCGGTGAACAGTTTGACGCCGTCCCGCATGGGGACGCGGTACTCGTACTTAGTGTAGTTGGCGACGACGTACTCCTTCTGGAGCCGCGGGTCGGTGGGCAGCTGCGCCGCCGCGAGCGACGGCGCGAGGACGACGGCAAGGAACGCGAGTAAGCGCATGGGAAGCACTCGGCGGGATGGGATCGCGGAGGAGAGTGCAGGACACGATAGCCGGGCGGCGGGGCGAAGGCAAACGGTGGCCGACCACATCGCCAACATCGCCAACCGATGTCGCATGGGAGTTGGCGATGTGGACACTCGGGTTGACGCGACGGGTATAGTGTCTATTTGTTCACATAAAAAAGGCGTCGTTCTCGACACATACCGGGTATCCTTAAACCCCGAACCACCCACGCGAAACGCCGAATAGCACCGCAAGCAACAAGTTGGCCGCGATCAATCCGCCCCAGAACGTTCGGCTCGCTCGCGAGAGCGAAGCCGCGAGTGGGTCGTTAAGTCGCTTGTCCTGGAGCCAAGTCTCCCAACCGAGTGGCGTCACGCCGGCTTTGGCTTCCAACTCCCGAAGGTACGCCGCGTTAACATGGGTAGACTTGTGCATGGCGTACCAGCGGTAAAAGAAAAACGCCATCAACACGGCCGGCATGAATACGACGAACTTCTCGAACTGCCCTTGCCCCGCGAGAGCCGATTGGTTCGTCGCCAGCCACGACCAGATCGCGCCGGTAAGGATCAGGCCGTTACGATGATCGCCTTCCATGCGCGTCAAATTCTCGGTTATCTCTTGACGCCGCTGTTTGTGCTCCTCTTTAAGAAAATCCTTAGTGATGTCCGGGAAGTCCACAGTCGGATTTGTGCCGGCGGGCGTGGACGCCGTTGTTGTTTCGGGCGGGTTGATCCCATCACGCGGCATCACCCCGATGGGCTGGCCGTCTTCCGCGGCCAAGAATGACGCGAGGCGGCTCCGCTTGGTGTCGAGAACCTCTTGTACGCTTTCGCGGTTCATCCGTTGCCCTCCGACTCGGCCAAGAACCTACTGGCCTGCTCTATTGTAAACTCGAAATACGCCAGTCCGCCATACTGCGGGTCGTCGCCCCACCGAGTCATACCGCACCGCTCTTCGTAAAACCGCTCCGCTTGGGGCAGCGCATGCAACCCGACACACCCACCGTGCCCAGCGTCGCGACTCATTCGCACGACTTCCGCAATCAGTTGACTTCCCACCCCGAGAAACCGCGGCTGGGCCATGTGTTGACGAAGGTTCCACGGCGCGGCTTCGAGAATGTCGAGGATCAGGCACGAAGCCACGGGATCGAGCCACGAAGCTGCCGGTTGGCGAAGTACGGCCCCAAGCCCCTGAACGCTACCGTCGCATTCGAGCGCAACGATACGCCATCGCATCGGGTAGGCGGGCTTTCTGGACCAAGTCCAGAAAGGGTTATTGTGCTCGGCTTCCAACTGAGCGCGATGCTGGGACCAAAGGGACTCGATTCGGGGAAGTCGATCGAACGGGAAATCACGGGTGACGGTCGCGGGGGTCAACACGCGATCAACTGTTCGGAGGAGTTCCACAGGTCGGACTTGTTGGGGCGTGTCGGCCATCAAGCATCCTCACCGCACCCACGGCCGCGTCTGCTGCCACCACGCCCAGACCTTCGGGCCGAGGCCGCCGCAGGCGGCGGCCAGCTGCTTCGCCGCCCGCTTGTACCACCGGCACAACCCCGGCGGCACGTCGGCGGCGGCGCACGCGCCGGCCGCGGCGTGCAGGTGCTCCTTCGCGTCCGCGAACGCCGCCGGCTTCGCGTCCGGGCCGGCCCGCTGCACCATCACTAACGCCTCCGCCACCGCCACCACCAGCCGCACGCCGTCCGGCAGGCCGACGCGGTCCACGCCGGCCAAGAGCGCCGCCGCGTCGAGGACGCGGCCGGCTAGCGCCGCCTCCAGCGCCAGCCAGCCGCGGAAGTCGGCCAGCACCGCCGGCGGGCCGGGCAGCGCCGCCGCCGCCGCCGCCACCGCGGACGCCTCCGCGTCCCGGTCCTGCGCCCGCAGCGAGTCCGTCAGCGGCCGCAGCATCCAGGCTTCCACGCCGTCCCGCTGCTTCCAGTCGCCCAGCCAGGACGCGGCCAGGGCGAACGACTTCGCCTCCGCGAGCGCCGCCCCGGCCTTCGCCCACGCCTCCGGGTCGGTGCGGAGGTGGTCGGCGAACCGGTGGATCGTCGTCGCCGTCTTGTCCGGGTGGCCGGCCGCGGCCATCGCCACCGCGTACCCGATCGTCGCCTCCCGGCCGGCGTTCGGGTTCTTGTGGAACAGCTCCGGCAGCGTGTCGAGGACCTCCACCTCCTTGTTGCGGGCGATCAACCGGTCGGCCCACACGGCGGACGCGGCCGGGGTCGCGTCCGCGCTCTTCACGATCGCGCCGAGGTCGTCGTCCACTTCCGCCGTCCACCCCTGGCGGTCGAGCGCCGCGGCCGCCTCGCGCAAAAGACCGGTCGGTGTGTCGGAGTCGGTCGCCACGGCCCGCAGCCGTTGGCGGGCGAGCGCGAGGTTCCGCTGCTTCGCCGCCACCTGCGTCGCGCGAAGTTTGAACAGCGGCCCGTCGGCGTGTTCCTGGACGCGGACGAGCGTGCGGTTCGCGGCGTCGATCTCGTTCGCTTCCAGTTGCTCGGCGATGAGGTGCAGCCCAGCCGCGTCGAACCGCGGGTCCAATTCAAACGCCTTCGCGAAGTCGGCCTTCGCCCCGGGCCGGTCGCCGAGCGTGCGGCGGGCCTCGCCGCGGTAGCCGTAGGCGACGGGGTCGTCCGGGGACAGCCGCACCATCTGCTCGGCCGCTTCCAGGCACTCCTTCTGCCGGCCCTCGGCGTCGTACCACTGGGCGAGGTTCCGCCAGCCCCACAGGTAGCCCGGCTCGTCGGCCACGACCTGCTTCATGAGCGTGATCGCCTTCGCCCGGTGGCCGCGCTTCGCCTCGACCCAGGCGGCGCGGCCGCGGAGCGTCAGCGGCGGCGGGTCGCCGAGGCCGGGGGCGCGGCACGTCGCGGCCGCGTCGTCGAACCGGCCGACGGCGGCGAGCAGCTCCGTCTTCCGGTCGTAGGCCGCGGCGAACGTCGGGTGCGCCACGATCACCGCGTCCACGGCCGCCAGCCGCTCGTCGAACCCGGCCTCCTCGCCCATCGGCGTGTCGAGCCAGAACAGCGCGGCCCACGGGTTGAACGGCTCGTCGCTGGTGAACGCCTCGTGCAAAATCTTCGCCGCGCGCTCCTCCCAGCCGGCGGCCTCGATCTCGGTGAGGGCGAGCTGCATGGCCGTCGGCGGTCCCTCGGCCGGGGTCGCGGACAGGTCGGCGAGCGTCCGCATCGCGGCCTCGGCGTCGTCCGTCCGGCTCGCGAGCTGGACCTGCTTCACCAGCACTTCCGGCCCGCCGGCGTGTTCCTGGAGAACCGCGAGGGCCATCCGCGCGTCGCGGATTTCGTGGTCGGCGAGGCACGCATCGAAAAGAATTGCGGCGGCCGGGGCGTACTGCGGGGCGAGCCGGAGGGCGTCGCGGAGGTCGGCCTTGCCGCCGGCCCGGTCGTTCGTCTTCAGCTTCGCCTCGCCGCGCATCGTCAGCGGCATCGGGTGGTCCGGCTTCAGCCGAACCAACTCGCCGGTCGCGTCGAGGTACTCTTCCTTGCGGTCGGTCTCGTTGTACCACTCGGCCAACTGCTGCCAGCCCCAGAAGTATTCCGGCTCGACGGTGACGAGCCGCTGCATCGGCGGGATGGCCTTCTTGTAGTTGCCCCGCTTCGCCTCGACCCACGCGGCCCGGCCTTGCAGCACGAACGGCAACTCCTCCGCCAGCTCCGGCGGGGACGCGGCCTCGATGGCTTCCTCGAAGCGGCCCATGTCGGCGAGCCGTTCCGCCTTCTGGTCGTAAGCCTCGATGTTCTTCGGGTCCAGCCGGATGACGGTTTCCAGTGCCGCGAGCGCTTCGGCGTTCTGCTCCGGGTCGTGAAGCAGCCGCGAGAGTTTCAGCCAGCCGCGGGCGTCGCCGGGGCGGGTGGTCGTGAGTTCGCGGGCCAGCGCCACGATCTCGTCCGGCCGTTCGAGCCGGTCGGCCCAGTGGAGGATCATCCGCCAGCAGGCGTCGAAGCCGGGGTCGAGGCGGACGGCGAGCTTCGCCTTCTCGAGCGCGTCCTCGGAGTACCCGGCGGCCCAGAGGCGGTCGGCGAGGGCGGCCTGGTGGCTCGGGTCGTGCGGGTTGCGGGCGGCGGCGCGCTCCAGCACGCCGAGGGCGTCGGCCTCCTCGCCGGCCTCGGCGAGCGCGACGGCGAGGTCGTGCGCGGCCGGCCCCCAGTCCGGGGCGACGGCGACGGCCTGCCGCAGCGCGTCGATTCGCTCGTCGGACCGGTCGAGTTCGCCGTACACGCGGGCGAGGTCGCTCCAGAGCTGGGCCTGAAGCGGGAACCGCTCCGTGGCGTCGAGCGCGACCGCGAGGGCTTCCTCCGTCCGCTGCATCAGGCCGAGCTGCTGGACCATGAGCGACCACGCCTGCCACAGGTCGGGCCGCTCCTCCAGCGCCCGGTCGAGTTCGCGGTACAGCTCGTCGAGCAGGTCGTCGTTCTCTTCTTCTTCCGACGCGAGCGTGAGAACCTGGTCGCGGTACGCGACGAGGCCGTCGCCGGCGTGCGGCTGGGCGTGCAGGTGCTCGGCGATGAACCGGAGGTTCGCGCGGCGGTCCTTGCGGCCGCGGGACAGGCGGACGAGTTCGCCGACGGCGAGTTCGTGGTCGGCGTCCTGCCGGATCGCGTCCCGGTACGTTTCGAGCGCGTCGTCCAGCCGCTCGGCCCGGCGGTGGACGTGGCCGAGGACGGCGAAGTGCGACGGGTGGTCCGGCTCGGCTTCCCCGGCGAGGCGGATTTGCTCGAGCGCGTCCGAGTCGTGCTTGCGGTCGGCGAGGACGAGGGCGAGCTGCCGCCGCGCCCAGGCGTCGTGCGGGCAGAGGTCGAGGACGCTCTTCACCGCGAGGACGGCCGAGTCGTCCGGCAGGGGCGAGAGGAGTTCGGCCCGCAGCCGCTGGACGGGGTAGGTGAACGGGAACTGGTTGGCGAGCGTGCCGGCGTAGGCGCGGGCGGCGACGACGCCGTGCGACTCGACGAGCGTGCCGACGACGAGCCGGTGGCCTTCCGTCCACGCCGGGTCGGCGGCGAGGGCGAGCTTCAGGTGGTCGTGGACGGCGGCCGGGTCCGGCCGGGCGCGGGCGATGCGGGCGGCGGCCTTGTGCCACGCGACCGGCGGGGCGAGCGGCTTCGCCGCGGCGAGGTCGTCGTCCGCGTGCGCGAACCGGCCGAACCGGGCGTGCGCCTCGGCGCGGAACAGGAGCAGGTCGGCGAGGGCGGACTCTTGTTCCGTCCCCGCCGGCGGCGGGTTTCTTTCTTGTTCCCTCCCCCCTTGGGGGGGAGGGTTAGGGAGGGGGGTCGGCGGGGCCGGTGGCTGAGAACCCCCTTGAGCGGTTGCCCCCGCCCGGGGGGGGGGGGGGGGGGGGGGGGGGGGGGGGGGGGGGGGGGGGGGGGGG